>CAYOHL010000034.1:0-9417 GCA_964403775.1 uncultured Methanosarcinales archaeon | reverse complement strand
TGCTCATCCTCATACTAAAGTATGAGGTTTTCGCAAGCATTTCTGTGCATAAAAATGAGAATAAATGATAAAATAAAAGAAATTGATGATTATCTTTCTGAACTAGAGGAAATTATGCCTAAAAGTTTTTATAAGTATAAAACTGATCTGAAAACAAAGGCAGCCTGTGAAAGATATTTTGAGAAGATTATAGAAGCTGTGATTGATTTGGCTTTTTTAATAATCAGGGATAAAGGATATAAAATTCCTGAGGAAGATAAAGAAGCCTTTGATATTCTTGCACAAGAAAAGATTATTTCACAAGAATTAGCCATAAAACTCAAGGAAGCAAAAGGAATGAGAAATATAATTGCTCATGAATATGGGAAAACTGATGATAAATTAATCTTCCATTCAATTACAGAGGAGTTAGAATCAGATGTAAATGAGTTAATTAAATCATTAAGTATAACTAGAAAGTTGCAGTAAGTAATGATAAAATGAGAAGAGGGTTGTATAGGACTCTGATTTAGTTTAATATTTTATTTCAAATCCTTGAATCTAATCTCTTCATCAATAAGTTTTCTTATGGTATCTTTCAGCTCAGCTATTTTTATCCTAGCTTGTTTTGTTGTATCCCTGTCCCTGATTGTAACTGATTTGTCTTTTAATGAGCCAAAGTCAACTGTGATGCAGAAAGGCGTTCCTATTTCGTCGGCCCTTGCATATCTTCTTCCTATTGAGCCTGACTTGTCATAACTTATGCTGTATGCTCCCCTCAGTCCATCATAAATATTTCTTGCAATTTTGATTAGTTCCGGCTTGCTTACCAGTGGGAAAATTCCTGCCTTTACAGGAGCAAGCCTTGGATCCAGCTTTAAGACAATGTTCCCCCTTTTCCTGTCATCATTATAAGCATCAAACATAAACACAAGGAATGCGCGTCCAACACCAAGGCTCGGTTCTGCAACAACATGCGGAACAACTTTTTCATTGGTTTCCTGGTCAAAAAAGCTTAAATCTTTCTTTGAGTGCTTAATATGCTGCTGCAAATCAAAGTCAGTCCTGTTTGCAATTCCCTCTAATTCTTTCCATCCAAATGGGAAATTATATTCCAGGTCCCATGTGTCTAAGGCATAGTGGCTTAATTCATCCTTTGTGTGCTGCCTTGCCCTGAAATTCTCTGGATTTGCACCAAGGCCAGCAAACCATTTATGCTCTAAAGCCAGCCAGTAGGCATGCCACTCTGTCTTTATGATTTTTCTGTCTAATGCCTGTTTCATTGTCATTTTCACATGGGATTTATTTTTTTTCTGTGATTCAGCAGGCAATAGATTCATTTTATGGTCCAAAACTTCCTTAATAAAAGGACATTTGTTTATGTTTTTTGGATGGATAAAATACTCAATCTCCATCATCTCAAACTCTCTTGTCCTGAATAAAAAGTCCCTTGGCGAGATTTCATTTCTAAATGCCTTTCCAATCTGCGCAATTCCAAATGGCAATTTTAATCTTGAGTTCTCTGCAACTGTTTTAAAATCAGCAAATATTAGCTGTGCTGTCTCTGGCCTTAAATAAGCAGTATTTCCTTCAATAGGCCCGACATTGGTTTTGAACATAAGATTAAGGTTGCCTATAACTTCATATTCTCCGCCACATTCGCACATTGCCTTTTCTATATCGCTTTTGTCAATCTTGTTTGGCTTTCTGCATTTTTTGCATTTGACATAAACATCTGTGAAATTTTTGACATGGCCGGAAGCCTGCCAAACTCTGGGATTTGTTATAATGCTTCCGTCAATGCCAACTATGTCCTCTCTCTGCTGTACATGGAATTTCCACCATTCCCTTTTGATATTGCTGTTTATTTCAACGCAATTCGGCCCAAAATCAAAGAACCCGGCTAGGCCTCCATAAATCTCTCCAGAAGGATAAACAAGGCCTTTCTTCTTGCAAAATATGGCCATTTCCTCAATTGACAACTTGTTATCTGCCATAATAGGCATAATTAAAAACCTCTAATATAAAATTGTTTCTATATTCTTTTCCGTGAAATTTCCGATTTTAGATAGGTAAATGTTTTAAAGAACAATCAAAACACATATTTTATGAAATTAGAAATTAAGGACAGAACATATTATCTCGGTATGATTATTAGCATTGCTGTAGGAATTATAAGCACTTATGCCCAATCAAAAGACCCACAGACAGGATTATTCCTTTTTTTAGCCTTGGCAGGTGCGATATTTTTGTATTTTCTGGTTTCTTGGCCGATCAATTTTATAAAGAAAAAAATTAAGAATGTAGATGATAATTCTGAGGAGATTGGTTTAGTTAGGAAAGATTTAAATAGTATAAATGAGAAATTAAATTTCAAAGAAAGTATTAACATGTTAGATAAAAAAATATATGTCATTGAAGAAGTATTGAAAATGAAAAATAAAAGAGGCCAGATTGATCCAAGGATAATTTTGATTATAATTATTATTGTACTTTTCTTTTTATACCTTAAATCAAAAGGTTGGATATAAGTTAACAGAAACAAATAAATATAGTATATGCTTTTGAGGTTTTATGGAAGAGGCCATTACAATTTCAGTTGGTGAGAAAAAGACCTTGAAGCCAGGTTTTATGAAGTGGATAGGCCTTGTGTACTGCGGAATGCCCAATGAGAATACTTTTTCTTTGAGCTATATGGAGAGTTCAGGATACCAGGGCTATGCCTTAAATATATACTATCCAAAAAGCATGACTAAGATAAGAATAAAAAACATTGAGTTTAGTGTCCTTAGTGTAGCTCCTGAAAATATTAAGATCCAAAAGATAAAAACTCAATGGTAAAATATTTTATTTTTCTAAAGAAGCCCTGATTTGGATTCTTGCCTAATCTAAAATTAATTTCTTGTTTGAGCATATCTGAATTTATTCAAATTAGAAAGATTTAAAAGCAAATCAAAAGCAACAGCCGCTGATGGAAGAAAAGCAGGAAAAAATAAAAAAGAGCCTTAGGTATTCTATTTTTGACGGAGCATTCTATTGGATGATGGTCGGCTTTGGAGAGTCATTCCTTGCGGCCTTTGCTGTTTTCCTGAAAGCAACAAATATCCAGCTTGGATTTTTAAGTTCACTACCAAAGGCATTTGGCTCATTTTCCCAGCTTTTATCAAACAAGCTTCTTAAGATATTCAAGACAAGGAAAAGATTGGTATGCACAAGCTCATTGCTTCAGGCCCTTATGTACATACCAATTGCCCTTGTTTTTTTCTTCGGCAGCTTCAGCGTGCCAATCTTAATACTTTTTGTATGCCTTTACTGGGTTTTTGGGGTCATGGGAAATCCTGCATGGAGCAGCTGGATGGGAGACCTTGTTGGTGATGAAAACAGGGGGGATTATTTTGGAAATAGGAATAAAATAGGAAACCTCACATCTTTTTTGTCTCTGCTTGCAGCAGGATATATACTCCAGAGGTTTTCAACAGGAAATTTTATGGAATATATAGGATTCTGCGTGGTATTTTTGTTTGCATTAATCTCAAGAATGATTTCTTTTGTTTATCTAATAAAGCAGTATGAGCCTGAGTATGAGTTTGCGCCGAATGCAAACTTCAGCTTTATGCAATTTTTAAGGCAGGCAAGGTTCAGGAATTACGGGCTTTTTGTTTTTTACCTTAGCATGATGAACTTTGGTATTTACTTATCCGCACCTTTTTTCACTCCTTATATGCTTTATGACCTAAAACTTAGTTATACTGCCTTTACAATAATAACGGCTGTGGCTATGATTACAAAATTTGCTATGATGCCTGTATGGGGAAAATTGTCTGATAAGTACGGAACAAAAAAAGTCCTTGTGCTCGCAGGATTTCTAATGCCTGCAATACCTATTTTATGGATTTTTTCAATAAATGTCAGCTATCTTATTCTTATACAAATCTTTGCCGGGTTTTCATGGGCAGGGTTTGAGATAGCATCATTTAATTTTATTTTTGACACCACAAAAAGGGAAAAAAGGGCAACCTGTGTTGCTTACTATAATGTGCTTACAGGATTTGCAATATTTCTTGGTGCAACACTTGGCGGATTTATTGTAAAATACAATTCGCTATTCTGGTCAAAATATTACCTTGTTTTCATAATAAGCTTTGTTATGAGGTATGCCGCCTCGTTTATATTCCTCAGAAAGCTCAGGGAAGTCAGGATTGTTGAAGAGATATCAAGCAGAAAGCTGCTTATGAAAGCGCTCACGACAAGGCCTTCAAGCGCCTTGGTTACAAGCATAATGGCATTTAAAAAAATAAATGAGAATATCAAAACACCTCGCTTTAAAATCAAGTTTCCTGCGCCAAGGAAAAAGCAATAATTTATTTTTTTATAATCTTTTTATACATATCCCTTGTTCTTCCAATAATGCTGTAGCAGTACGTGTCTGTTTCTCTTATGCCAATTTGCCTTGAGATTATATCACTTAAAATTAAAGCTTCCCCTATAATTTTTGTTGTTAAGTTTAGATTTGAAGAAGGCAATGCATAAAAAAGTAAAAAACCTTGAGCAAGTAAAGGCATGCCTGCTTTTATGAAATTGCCGCTGTCTATCGCTGAATCATAATGATCAATGGATTTTCCTAACTTAAAAGGGCTGTATTCGAGCTCTTCCTTGTTTGCAAAAAAATAATCATAAATAATTTTAGAAATATCCATTTTAAAATCATTAGGTTATTTTTTAAGCCAGTCTGTTTCCTCTCTGTTTAAACCTAGTGAAATGGCGATTTTTTCCGCCTGCTTTTTATTGCTCTTGAAGATAAAAGAAATGTATGGGAGAGTGTCCTGCAATGCCCTTCTTGATGAGCTATGTGTTTTTTCAGCTATTTTTTCTGCTATGCCTTTTCTTTTCTGGTATTTCATATTTGCGCGCCATAGCTTAAGGATTCTTGTTGTTGGCTTGTAAGAGGTAAAACATTTGTATTTTTCATCCTTTGCAGCTGCAACTCCTGCTGTAATCAGGGCATTTATGTAAACAAGAAATCTCCAGTGCTGCCATCTTCTGATTCTGCCTTTGAAGACATCTGCTTTTGACAGGCATTCATAAGCCCTTGCCAAATCCTCTGGCTTCTGGTATTCTATAGGCAGGTTCTGGTCAATCCACAAAAACTGCTTGTCAATATCCTCCTCAACATTCTCAAATGCATTTATTGCAATGTTAATGTCTGTTGTCTTAAAAACCTTCATTAATGCATTTAGCATGTTTTCTGTCCTGTTCCTGTCAGAAAGCTCCTCCAAATCCTCGTTTTTGAGCTCTTTCCTTTCATGAGTCAATGCCTGCAGATCATTTATTGCAGACCTTAAATCTCCTGCCGAATGCCTTGCCAATGACTTCAATGCTTCATCATTGAACTTTATTTTTTCTTTTGTGCATATATTTTTTAAAACAGAGAAAACAGAAAGATAATTAAGAGTCTTGAATTCAATCAATTCTGATTTTTTTCTTAAGGAGTTAAGCTTTTGCTCGTAAGGGTTTGTTGCAGTCATAACAACAGGAAAGCTGCTTTTTTCAACGAGCTTTGCAAGCGCTGAAACTCCACCGCGGTCTTGTTTTCCTGAAAGTCCGTCTATCTCATCAATAAGGATTATTTTATTTTTTGAGAAAAGGCTTTTCTGGCTTATTGCAGAGCCGACCTTTGACTCAATCATGTCCTTGTTCCTAAAGTCAGATGCATTAAGCTCAAAAACCTCATAATTTAAATCACTGGCTAAAGCATAAACAGAGCATGTTTTTCCAAGTCCTGACTGGCCGTATATAATTAAAGCCTTTTTCTTCTGCTTCTTAAAATTAAGAATAAAGTTTTTTAGCTCTAAGAGTGCCTTGTCATGGCCCTTAATTTCATTTGTATTTTCCGGTCTGTATTTTCTTGTCCATGGAATCATAATCAACAACAATAGGAAGAAGTTTATTAAGGTTTTGGTTGAATATTTTTCAATTTAACAGAAAATTATTTCTTAAATGCGATAATCTCACGAAAAAAATTACTAAAAAGTTATTAAAGATAATTCTTCACAATAACCTATGAATCTAAACAATTACAGAAGGGATTTAAGAGTTCAAAGAAAGGAGGTTCTTCTAAGCAGGATATTCCAAAGCAAAAGAGACAAAAATCCCCTGGAGATTATAATAGAAACAGAAAACAACTGGAAAATAAAGGAAAGGGTGGCAAAAGAAATTGGAAAGATAGGCAAGATAACCCATCAGTTCAAAGTTATACCCTATATAAGCATTATCTGTCTAGGCGAAGATGCAGAGCAGATAGCTAATAAAATCTACAGGAAAGATGTTAATAGAATCTTTGAAAGAAGCTTTAGATATAGCCTTAATGCAATGAGGTCAATTGATTTGTCAAACAAGTTCTCAATTATCCCTGTAAAAAAGAATTCGAGGGCTTATTTCAGGCCAAAGGAAAACCTGTGGAACCTTGAGAACATAGGAGCTTATAAGGCACATGAATCATCAAAAGGCAAGAGAGCAACTATAGCAATAATTGACACTGGCGTTGATTATACCCATCCAGAGCTAAGCTCAAACTTTAAAAGAAAAAAAGGGTATGATTTTATAAAAGATGATGAAAACCCAATGGATGAGAATGGCCATGGAACTCATGTTGCAGGAATATCAGCTGGAGAAAACTGCGGTGTTGCACCAGATGCAACCTTGTATGCAGTGAAGGTGCTTGATTCAGATGGAAGCGGCTCAGATGCAACAGTTGCAGCAGGAATAGAATGGGCCATGCTTAACAATATAGATGTTGCGAACATGAGCCTTGGAGGCCCAACCGCCTCAATGGCGCTTGAAGAGATGTGCAGGATTGCCTCGCAAAAAGGCCTGCTGCTTGTTGCAGCAGCAGGAAATGATGGACATGGAGCAAGCTATCCTGCTGCTTTTGGCGACTATGTAATTGCAGTTGCAGCTGTTGACAGAAATAATAAGCATGCTGACTTTAGCAATATATGGGAAACAAATGATATCTCTGCGCCTGGTGTTGGGATTTATTCCTCTTACCCTGGAGGAGAATACAGAGTATGGGACGGGACATCAATGGCAACACCCCATGTTTCAGGGGCTTTGGGCTTGATGATATCAAAGACAGGAAAGCCAAACCTTGCTGAGGAAACAATGTATAAAACAGCTAAAAGGCTTGAATCAAGTGAGCCATATGACAACAGCTGGGTTTTCGGGGCCGGGCTTGTAAGGGCAGACAGTATGATGGAAAGCAGCTGTTACAATGGAAAAATAAATGAAATCCTTAAAAGAAAACATAATAGTTATAATAATATGTTCAAGAAAGTAGGAAAAATAGCCTGGAGGATAATCTGGTAAAATGGAAGAAAAGCAGGGAAAAGATATTGGAAAAGTCACTGAAAATCTTTATAATATAAAAATAAAGCCAGAATATGCAAAAGATGATTGCATAAGACAAAAACTTGAGGAAATGGGATTAAAGATAAATATAGAAATTAAATCAATACAAACATATAATGTTGAGATTCTTTTTCCTGAAGGAATAAGGCAATCAGAAAAAAGCAATTACATTGAAGCAAAGTTAAATGAGCTAAGGCCTTATGTGGTATATATTGAAAAATCAACAGAAATGAAGGCATTGAATAAGGATGAAGAGTTATATGATGGCTCTAGTCCAGCTTAATTACATTCTCAATCTCTTCCCTTATTCTCTTTTCAAAGTCAGCAACACGCTCTCCTTCCTCTTTTTCATTGCTTAATATCGCCATCAGCCTGTTTGTAAGTTTTTCCTCTTTTTCAATATCAAGGTTATCAACTTTTATCTGACCAAGGCTTTGCCTTATCAGCAGGGTTTCAGTATCCTCAACAGGGCCTGTTTTTGCCTTAACACTGCCTAATTCTTTTGCTGCCAGTTTGAATGTGTTTTTCATGACAAAATAAGCACCTTTGTCATAAAGTTTGTTAAATATCTCTTTTAGATTTATGTCAGAGGGCTTTCCTGAATCTAAAACACCAGCTAATCTTATTGTTACAATTGTGTTTATAAATTCCCTGCCTTTTATTTTTTCTTCAATTTCTGTTTTTATCTGCTCAGGGCTTTTTTTGTTGCAGTCAAGTTTTAATGAAAAAACATTGCAGATAACAACTGGCTCATATTTAAGCTCAAGCTTGTCTGTTTTTTCAAGAATATAAAAGCCTCCGTTCTCAAGCTTTTCAAGCTCGCTAAAGCTGTTTGGGAATAAAGGCCCGGGATAAGCTATTGTCCCGTATCCTTCCTGTTTTTTAGCAAAGATATAATGCACATGACCTCCTGCATAATAATCAAAGTTTTTTGGCAGAAGCTCCAATGGCTGTGATTCCATTGAATCAAGCTCCTCTGGCTTGAATTCTGTTAAAGCTGTGTGGAACATGAATATCTTAAAGCCTTTTTCCTGCTCCAATTCCTTCTTTAAGAGAGATTTATAATAGCCTTTTTCAAGCATTCCTTTTTTCCCGAATATTCCTGTTATTTTTGCTCCTGTTTTGTCAGCAGTAAAATCAAGCTTAAGTTTTTCATCAATAATCTTTCCTTTCATGACATTTATTAACAATCCTGCATTCTCCAGAACATCAATTATTGTTTTTCCGCTTGGAGAAAAGTCATGCGAGCCAGGTACTGCATAAACAGGAATATCATTGTCTTTTAATTTTTTCAGCTCTTTAACAGCAATTTTTAATGATTCAATGCCGGGCAGAGCTGTGTTGAATAAGTCCCCTGCTATCAGGACAAAATCAAGCTGTTTTTCAATGCAGATGTTTACTGCTTTTAAAAATGCCCTTGTGCTTGCATCCCTTAATTTAGGGTCTCTCCATGAGCCGATGTGGCAGTCTGCCATATGTGCAAATCTCATTTTATTTTTTATTAACCCGTAGTGTTATAATATGGCCTAATATAAAAAGTTATAGTTTCCAACTTTTACCAAAAACCCAAAATGGCCATTTAAACAAAAAAATGCATTTAATAGATGCTATATTCAATCGTCGTGTAGATTTATTAAAATGGGGTTTCCGCCTTAAGTGCTCTGCACATTTAGCCTTTTACTTCGTAAAAGAAATTATAGAGGGATTTCCTAAGTCTTATGGACATTTACTCTGCTTCGCAGAAATATTATACTTTGATTATGTTTTTCTCAATATTATAAAAACAGTATGGATTATTATGGAATTGATTGGTGATTGAATAAGACATTGAATTACAGCCACCTTTGCATTTAATTCCATATTTACAATTTTTACAATTAGGTCCAAGTTTTGTCTTATCAAATTTTCGGTTATATGAGAAACTGCTAGGATTTTCCCAGATCTGTCTTAAATTTTGATTTCTTATATTGCCTTCCATAAACCTATTATTTCCCATAGATAAACAACCAACAATATTTCCATCGCTTGTTA
>CAYOHL010000033.1:0-9734 GCA_964403775.1 uncultured Methanosarcinales archaeon | reverse complement strand
TCTGGCCTGTTAGGGATTACAAAGATGGTTATCCTGTCTCAATTAGGGATTAATTCATCATCGGACATCACTGGGATGGTGGTGTCTGAAATGCCTGCTGGTAATGATTTAACAGAGGCGTCTTATGAAATGAGAAGCACAGTTATGCTTATAGAAAAGCTTCCGGTTTATACATTCATAATAGGAACCATAATCACAGCAATTGGAATTTTAGCACCAGACTTTAGA
The DNA here is from genome assembly GCA_964403775.1 of uncultured Methanosarcinales archaeon. Taxonomy (GTDB): domain Archaea; phylum Nanobdellota; class Nanobdellia; order Woesearchaeales; family CG1-02-33-12; genus CG1-02-33-12. The sequence continues at coordinate 9,506 of CAYOHL010000033.1, read as the reverse complement.
TAAAGCTCATCTGCCGGGTTGGCGGAATCTGGCTTAACGCGCCCGCCTCGAATTAAGCAAAAGAAAGCGAGTGTCCGCAAGGACTTCCAGGTTCAAATCCTGGGCCCGGCGTTTAACTAATTCTTAAGAAAAAATGTATTTTGCCTACTTAAACTATATGTTTTTCAATTGATTATTCTCATTCCTATTCTCAAAGTGTCTAGCTTTTTCATTAATTAAGCTTTTAATCTTAATCAACAAATAAGATTTCAAATCTCCTTTTATTGTTTTTGGATATACAGGAATATAATCTATATCTAATTTCTTATATGCTTTGATTTTGGCTTCTTTTCCTTTCTTATATTCCTTATCATTGATCATACCAAAATATTCTATAATAATAGAATACTTTGGAAGCCAAAAATCTGGATACCAAATTCTTAATTTTTCAGAGTCTTTTTCTTTCTTTTCTTTAATCAATAAAGGATATTCATAAACAAAATTTATATTATATCTGGTAAGGACTTCTGCTATAGCTCTTTCTCCTTCGCTTTTATATTCAGACATAAGCTGATAAAATATTGGGTTTATATAAAAACTTTCCTATAGTTTATCTTTGAATTAAAATATTAATAAGAAAAAAATGTGCCGCTGGCGGGATTTGAGCCCGTGACCTCTACGTGCCTCAGTCAGATGAGTTAATCATCGAGCAAAGCTCTCATCGCTCAATACATATGAGCGTAGCGCTCTAACCAGGCTGAGCTACAGCGGCATATTAATTGGAATTAGCTCTTTCTTTTTAAGCATTTCCTTTAGTGACTGGAGGGGTATCTATTTTTTCTTCTTCTTTTTGCATGCCATAATATCACCTCCAAAAAAAACTAATATGGATTTTATTTGATTAAATAGCTTGTTATCTTGGTTTTAATTTTTGATGCTTCTCCTTCTTCATATTTTCCCTGTGGCCAAAGCTTAAGTCCATCATCCTTGAGCCTTGGAATAATATGAACATGTGTATGCATGACAACCTGGCCTGCTGCTGGCTCGTTGCTCATGTTAATGCTGATTCCATCTGCATTTATGCCTTTTATAACCATTCTTGAAACTTTCTGTATTGCCTCCATATAGCCCTTTAATTCCTTTTCCGGCATGTCTAAAATGTTCTTGTAATGCTTCTTTGGTATGACCAAAGTGTGGCCCTTATTTACAGGAGCAATATCCAAAAAAGCAAAAAAGCTATTGTTCTCATAAATCTTGTTAGATGGAATTTCACCCTTAACTATTTTGCAGAATATGCATTCATCCATTTTTGCCTCCTACAATTTTATTAAATTATATTTGCTTTGGCCCATTCCAAATTTTTCTGCTGCCTTGACTTGTTCTGTCCCTGATTTTTTGTTGAATTTCAAAAAAACATCTTCTCCCTCATTTTTTAATATAATATCATAAGCAGCCATGTCAATTGCAACTCCATCATTGCTTGCCAAAAAGCCAGAGTCATTTGCAATAATCTTTCCTGAATTTGATTCACAGTCACATAGCTGGGTGATGTTTTTTAAGAAAGAGATATAGTAAAATTTTTTGAATTTTGACTGGGCACTAAAAGCACCCTCTGCTAACAATCTATCAAAATAATTTACTCTTGTTTTAATTGCAGAGTTTGGGCATGCATAAGCACAGTTAGAGCAGCCATAGCATGTTCCAAATACTGGTTTGTCCTTTACTTTTAAAGTTCCTAAAGGGCATGCTCTTTCACAAGCCTTACATTGTGTGCATTTGCCAACAAATACAGGCTCTCCTCCAGAGTGTATGTCTCCTTTTGTTTTCTTTGTCATGGCACCCATTCCAAGGTTTTTAATAGCTCCACCAAAACCAGTGCAAACATGGCCTTTAATATGGCTTACAACCAAAACAGCATCTGCATCAACAAGCTCCTTGCAAACCTCATAAATTAGATTTTTTCCTTTTACACTAACATGCTGATCATTTATTCTAATCTCTCCAAGCTCGCCCCATCCTTTTTTAATTGCAAAATTTCTGTAAGAGTTAGGATTGTCCCTAAGGCTATTATATTCTACTGGTGAGTCAAATAAAAAGAAATGTATGTTCAACTCATTTAAAATGTCTGTTATTGGTTTAATATCTTCTGGCTTAAAGGCTGTTTTATTGCCTGGCTCGCCGAAATGTATTTTTAGGGCTATTTTCCTGCATCCTGCAAACCTTTCCTTTAATTCTTGCTTAAGTTTTTCTAAAAACTTTTTTTCATCTTCTGTATGATAAACATCAGACATGCATTCCACCATTTATTTTAATGGACAGGCCGGGATTTGAACCCGGGGCCTCACCCTAGCCAAGGGCGCATTCTACCGGACTGAACTACCTGCCCATAAGCTAAGAGAAAGATGGTTAATATAAAAAGATTATGAAAAATAAGAAAAAGTTTATTATTTAACAGCAAGTCTTATGTCCCCCTCATGGACTGTTTTTCTTCCAGAGTGCTGTGCAATCTTTGCTGCCTTTGTTGAGATTTCCTCTGCAATATCTGTTATAACATCAGTGAATGCGTCAACAGCCTCTGCAGAAACCCTTTTTGCACCTGCATCAAGCAATATTCTTGCAATAGGGGCCTTTGGTATTATGCTTATATTTCTTGCCATTATGATTACCTCTTTAGGTTTATTGGAAAGCGTAAAACCAACCACATTTAAATAGGTTTCGTTTGATTAGCAAGAGAATTAATTGTATTCAAAATTAGGATCCTGATAAAACTGCACAGTGTATGAGTTCTCGTTTAATGCCCTAAACTCATAACCATTTTTAATAAGCCCCTCTATTATTGATGGAAGAACATCCACTGTCTTTTCTTTGGGTTTGCTGTCATGCATCAAAACAAGCATTACATGATTTTTTTCCATCTTTTTAAGCACATTTTCCACCATCTGGTCCTTGGTTACAGGCTCTGATTCAGCATCCAAGGCATAGCTGTTCCAGTCAAAAAACTTATAATTATTATCATTAAGCCAATCTACTATTTTGTACATTATGAATTCTTCTCCACATTTTTTGCCTATGTTATTATCTGTTCCGCCTGGAAGCCTGGCTATATTAGGCTTTTTTCCTGTGATATCATAAAGTATATTCTCCATTTCCTTGAAATCAGATAAAAAGTTATCAAGAGAAGAATATATTGAAGAATAGTTGTGGGTTTTTGTGTGGTTTCCGATTGAATGCCCTTCTGATACAATTCTTTTGTATATGTTCTCTGCGCCCTTTCTGTAGTTCACAAAAAAAGTGGCTTTTATGCCATAATTTTCTAGAATTTCAAGAACCCTTGGTGTATTTTGTGATGGTCCGTCATCAAATGTCAGGTATGCAACCTTTTCTCCTGGATTTACATCACCCATAAAAACACGCCTCTTATATTCACTGTAATCTTTAGCTACAGTTACTTCTGACTCAAGCTCTTTTTGTTCACTTTGTGTTATTTTTTCCTTTTCATATACTGGCTCATCAATTTTTTTATCAATCTTAACACTGCTCTCTTCCTTCTTTTGCTCAGTTTTTTTGTCTAGAGATTGCTTTAGTTCATTTACAAGATCATAAAGAGTCTTATCAGGCTTTGGTTCACTTTTTACATAAGACTCCTTAATTAAGTTAACTGCATCATTTAATGGATTTGACCATGCATAACCAAAACTGAAAAAGTTTAGTAAAGTGGTTAAGACCATTCCAAATACAGCTATTTCCTTTGCTTTTCTTGTAATCATAATGGCCTATGTATAATCTATGTGTTTATAAATCTTTTTATTTTTATTACTAATTAATAGTAAATTTTATTTAAGAACCTTCCCTGTTTTCATGTACCACATGTAAAGGTCAAGCTCTGCGCATGACATCTTAAGTGTTTTTGCTGTTTTGCTGAAAATATTCTCAATCTCGAGGTATTTTTTCCTTGTGATTGATTTTGGGATTTCTTTTATTAAGAGGTTTTCTTTCATAATGTTTAAAATATGCCTGTCAATTACTGCAATATTTTTATAACCCACGTTCCTCATGAAGTGGCTGGCTTCCTTAAAACCTAGTCCTTTTATGCTGTCAGCGAGCCATTCCCTTGCCTTTTTCTCTCCTTGTTTCTTTGCTAATTCAGTTATTTTATCTTTTATGTTGATATGCTCTCTTGCAGAAACAATGTATTTTGCCTTGTTGTTGTGAAAGCGGTGCTTGTTTTTTCTTATTGTTTGTTTTATTAAATCATATGGATATTCGCAGAAACCTTTTGGAGTTAATTCCTCTTGAATCTTTAATGCTGTAACTGCCTTTGAGTTTGCAGTAAGTATACATAAGCATAACTCAGAAAACCACTCTTTTGTATCCTTATTCCTAAAGCTTTCAAACTCTTTTAGTCTTTCTCCTATTTTTTTTCCTACAGAAGATTTTCTAAGTTTTTTTATTTCATTAACTAAATTTTTCATTTTGAAAAAATAAAGAAAATATCAGCTTATCCATAATCCATGCATATTGCATAAGATTCTTGCCTTTAATCCTTTTACATTTACAAGACAAAATTCTGCTTCTGGCTTGTCTGATGGCCTAAGTCTTTTTCCGGTTATTATATCATTTTCTTTAATCAGCTGTATCAATTCAATATAATGTCCTTTTTCCATTGGATGGGGAACTGAGCCTACTTTTACTTTTATTCCTGCCTCAACTGCTTCAATTACCGGAACATGTTTTTCTTTTCCCTCCTGCTCTTTAGTATGCTCCTTAAGAAGCTTCATTGGCTGTCCGCAGCAAACAAGCTCTCCTTTGCCAGCTTCAACAACAGAAACCAAGTTACCGCAAACTGCACACTTGTACATCTCACCTAGTTTTGTCATTTTTCACCCCCATATTTTTATTATCAATCGGATTTTAGGTTTTCCAATTCTTTTTCTATTGATTCCTTGTCAAACCCAACAATTATCTTGCCATTTATTTCAATCTGAGGAACAGCCATCTGGCCTGATTTTCTTATCATCTCTTCTGCCTTTTTCTGGTCTTTTGATACATCAATCTCCTCAAATTTTATTTTCTTTTCTTTCAAAAAATCCTTTAAAGCATAGCACCATGGGCATGCTGGCGTTGAATACACTATTATTTTTGGCATTTTATCTGCTCCCTAATTGCAGCATTCACAATTTTCCTCAAAGCACATGCACTCTGGCTCATAATACTCACGAGGATGCTGGCATGATGGGCATTTTTCTGGCGGCTCTTTTCCCTCATAGACATAGCCGCATTTTGAGCATTTCCATCTTATTGGCTTATCTCTTTTGTAAACAGTTCCCTTTTCAACCATTTCCAAGAGCTTTTTATACCTTTTCTCATGGTTTTCCTCTACTTCAGCAATTTCTGTGAACAGTTTTGCAGCCTCTTTGTTTCCTTCCTTCTCTGCCTCTTTCTTCATTCTTGGATACATTTTGGTGTGCTCATAATTTTCTCCCTCAATTGCTGCCTTTAGGTTTGCTTTTGTGTCTCCTATTCCCTTTAAAAGCTTGAACTCATCCTTTGCATGCTGTATTTCATTAATAGCTGTTTCCTCAAATATCTTTGCAATGTAATGATATCCCTGGTTTCTTGCAACCTTTGCAAAATAGTCATACTTGTTCCTTGCCTGGCTCTCCCCAGAAAAAGCCTCTTTTAGATTATTTTCTGTTTTGGTCATTTTATTTACCCCCTATATCTTAGTTTATTTAATTTTTATAGGTGTTTAATATTCATATTTAAATGTTATTATTCAAAGTCTAGTCTGAAACAGAATGTCTAAAAGGCATTAAAGAATTATTCTGTCTGTATTTTTAGGATCATATAAATCAAAAACAAGGACAGCTAATTTACTCCAAGAATCGTGATTTCCAGAAGTTAAGCATATTGTATTCCCAATGTTATCTTTAAAATTCCCTGATACATCAACAGTCTCATGAATATGCCCATGAAGGGTTAAATATGGCTGATAATCCTCAATAAATAATCTTACAGCAATGCTTCCAACATGGTTTTTAGTTAAAACTCGGTCTAAACTTGTTTGGTTTGGCGGACTATGAATAACATAAACTGTTTTATTAGTGTTTTTTTGAAAGAGCTTGCCTGACAGGTCTTTCTGGATTGAGTCCTGCTTTTCCATATTATTAAGGAACTGAAATTCCTTCCATCCAGATTTTGTGCTTTTAAGCCCGTCTAACCTGTAATTTGTCCTTTTCCTATTTTCATATTCTTCCATAAGATATGAAGGAACATTGCTTAAATCAAATTTCTCCCAGTCCTTTATTTTAAAGGGGGTAATTGGAACATAAGAATAACCTACAATATCAAATTTTTTTGTAAGACTTATTCTTTTTCCATGAATTAGCTGATACAAACCAGGGCTATTCTTTTCCAGCATATCTGAGTTTGCTTTGCAATCATCATTGCCCATCATTAAAAACAATTTAGAATCAGGAAGTTTTTCTTTTAGCGGGCATAATATCTCTGGCAACCTATGCTCAAAAAACTGCTGTTGAAATTCTATATAATTGTCTGCTAAACGCCTTTTTGGAGCTATATCCCCTCCAATAATAACTATATCAGCAGATATCTTTACTGCATAATCTACAAGTTTTTGATATTGAGTCTCATTTCCATGAATGTCTGATGTATATAATACCCTATACTGCATGATTATTTAAAAAAGGTTGTTATTTATAAATATTGAGTTTAGTAGTTAAAAGATTTTACACAAAAGCTTTATATATCTAATTAAAATTATTTAAAAGAATGGATATTAAGAAAAAAATATTAAAATATACATTGCAAAACGCTGTTAAGTTTAATGGAAAGGCCAATCCTGGAGCGGTTATAGGCAAGCTTCTAAAGGAGGATGAAGGCCTTAAAAGCAGGATAAAACAGCTCAGCAAGGGTATACAAAAGGCAGTAAAAGAAGTAAACAAGCTTTCATTAGAGCAGCAGAAAAAAAAGCTGAAGCAGATTGCCCCTGAGATGCTTGAGAAAAAGAAAGCTGAGAAAAGAGGGCTTCCAGAGCTAAAAAATGCAGTTATGGGAAAGGTTGTAACAAGAATACCACCAGAGCCTTCTAAATACAACCATATAGGCCATGCACTAAGCTTCCTTTTAAACTACCTTTACGCCAAAAAATACAAAGGCAAAGCTGTTTTAAGGTTTGAGGACACTAACCCAACTGCATCAAAACAGGAGTATGTTGATGCAATGAAAGAGGATGTTCTTGAATACCTTGATATAAAGCCGGACAAGACTGTTTTTGTTTCTGATGACATGCCAAGGTTCTATAAGCTTGCTGAGGACTTAATCAAGAGGAATAAGGCCTATGTATGCTTTTGCAAAAGGGAGAAGATGCAGGATTTAAGGCATAAAGGGCTTTCTTGCGAGTGCAGGAATAATTCTGCTGAAAAAAATCTTGAAGAATGGAAAAACATGCTTAACAGAAAATACAAAGAAGGCGAGTGCGTCTTAAGATTAAAGATTGACTTAAAATCAGGCAACCATGTTATGAGGGACCCGGTGATATTCAGGATAATCTATGCAGAGCATTACAGGCAGAAAAATAAATATTGTGTCTGGCCGCTCTATGATTTTGAGAATGCTGTTGAAGAGGAATTCTGCGGAATAACTCATATTTTGAGAAGCTCTGAGTTCGGAAATATGAGAATTGAGCTGCAGGATTATATTAAGGATTTGTTTGGTTTTAAAAAACAAGAGATAATCCAATATGGCCGCTTCAATGTTGCAGGCGCAATAACACAGGGCAGGGAAATAAGAAAACTGATTAGTGAAAAAAAAGTAATTGGGTGGGATGACCCAAGACTGGTTACATTAAGGGCTTTGAAGAGGAGAGGAATAGCCCCAGAGGTGTTTTATGAGCTTGCCCTTAAAGTGGGCCTTTCAAAAACCCTGACAAACATTGACTGGACTGTTATCTCATCAATAAGCAGGAAGATTCTTGATGCAAACTCAAACAGGTATTTCTTTATTCATGAGCCAAAGGAAATCGCAATAAAAAATGCCCCTGAAATGCAGGTAAAGATAAAGCTTCATCCAGAGCATGATGATAGGGGCACAAGAAGCCTTAAAACAGATGAAAGGTTTTACATCCCAAAAAATGACTTCAGGGAGCTGAAACAGGGAGAGCTTTACAGGCTTATGCATGCATTTAATTTCAAAAAACAGAAAAACCAGTTTGTCTTTGATTCAGTTGAGCTTGAAAAATATAAAAAGCAGGGCAAGAGCATAATGCACTGGCTTCCAAGGCATGAAAAGCTTGTTTCTGTTGAAGTACTTATGCCAAATGCAGAAATTGTGAGAGGGGTGGCAGAGCCATCTGTTAAAAAAATCAAAATAAATGAGGTTGTTCAGTTTGAGCGCTTTGGTTTCTGCAGGCTTGACAGCATTGAAAAGGATAAATTAAGTTTCTGGTTCACGCACGAATAACCTAACGAAAACTTTATATAATTCAAGAAAGGATTTAATTTTGGTGATAAAATGACAGGCATGGTTGTTGTCAAGGCAAAGATAAAGGAGCTTGCAAAATATGATGATAAAAAGCTAAATGTTTCCGGAGAATTTGCTGATGCCCTTAATGAGAAAGTTAAAGCACTTATTGAAGAGGCATGCAGAAGGGCAAAAGAGAACAACAGAAACACAGTGATGAAAAAAGACCTTTAAGCAGGTATTTTTTCCAGTCTTTTTTTTATTAAGCTTAAGTGCATATTAAGGTCATCAAGCCTTATATTGTTCTTGTTTTTTTCCTTTAATGCTTTGTACCTTGATTCAAGCATCTCAATTTTCTGCCTTATTTTAATGATTCTTTGTTTTCTTGCTGTTTCCAGCTCATTTTCCTGGTTTTTTATTCTAATGCCTGCCCTGCATAAAAGTTCTGTAATCCTGCCTATTGCTCTTAGGTTAATATCAGAGGTATTGGTTTCCATGTTTAATCCTGCTCAGAATCATCTTCCTGTTCTTTTGGCAAATCAAAACTATGGTTAAAATCAGGCATTAAGGGAAGGCCTGATGACCCAAAATCTGTTGCTTCTTTTGGTTGCGGTTTTGGTTTAGAAAATATAGGAGATGGCTTAGAATCCTGTTTCACCCTAAGTATCTTGTATTTTTGGCTTCCCCTGACAAGGTTAACCAATTGCGGCAGATATTCCTTGAGCATTTGTGTAATTGCAAGTATGCCCTTTGCCATTGCCCTGTTCTGCTCAACCAATGACTGCATTTCAGCAGCTGTTTGAGGCTTGGGCTCTTCAAAAGCGCCCTGTTGCTGCATGTCCTTTGCAACAGTAAAAAGGTTAACAAGCTCATTTATTGCATCAGAAAGGTTGTCCATTGATTCCTTGAGGCCTTTAGTTGAAATTGATTCTTTTGTTTTAAATTTTCTCTGCAGTAATGCTTTCTTCAGCTCCTTAACCTCTTTTTTCAGACTGGTTATTTCCTCTTTAGGCACTAATTTCTGCTCACCTTTCATCATGATAATA
>CAYOHL010000032.1:0-10123 GCA_964403775.1 uncultured Methanosarcinales archaeon | reverse complement strand
CCTTTTCTCGAGCTTAGGGCCAGCATACCCTATGGAATTAATGTTTTAAAAATGCCATGGCCAACCGTTTTCATAGTCTGCGTTATTGCAAACATAATCTTAGGTATAATAATCTATTTTATGCTTGACAAGTTTGTCCACTTCTTCCTGAGATACAAGATATTCTCAGTGCCTTACAAAAAAATAGTTTTAAGAACACAGAAAAAGATACAGAAATCTGTTGACAAATATGGCGAGCTAGGTGTTGCACTATTTATTGGAGTTCCATGGCCTGGTACTGGTGTTTACTCAGGGGCATTAGGAGCTTATGTGATTGGCCTAAAACTAAAAAAGTTCATAATAGCAGACATAATCGGCGTCTTAATAGCAGGCGCAATTGTAACAATAATAAGCACAGGTGTTTTGCAATTAACAACATAAAAAAATATTATTTAATAATAGCAGTATTTGTTCTTTTAGCCAGTTTTTTAGTTGATAATACGCTATTAAAAATAATGCCTTTGATTAAGAGCCCTGTTTTAGATTATCTCTCAAGCTTATTCACGAATTATAGCTCCGTATTAGTTATCATAATTGTTTTAATATCTTTGTTTTTGCTTAATAAAAAGAAGAGAGAATGGATATTGCCTTTGGGATTAAGTATTGTTTTTTCTTATCTTATAACTTATGTACTAAAATTTATAATAGCAAGGCCAAGGCCCCTAGGCATTATTAAGATTATGCCATTAACAAACCTTATTGATTATTCTTTTCCAAGCGCGCATGTTGCTATTGCATTTGCAGCACTTCCAATTCTTAATAAAACATACCCAAAGCTAAAGTTGCTTTGGATTTTATCTGCATGCTTTGTTGCATTTAGCAGGATTTATATACAGGTTCATTATCTAACTGATGTTTTGGCAGGAGCCTTGGTTGGTTATTTTATAAGCTTGTTTGTAATAAAGCTAAAGCATAAAAAATGGAAATTAACAGGTTTGAGATAAGAAGGCAGGCATTCCACATATGCTTGGGCCTGATAATTGTTGTTTTGCTGATAAACAATATATTGAATTCATTAATCTTATTTGTTATACTTCTCATTGGAATACTGCTCTCAATCCTCAGCAAGAAATTTAAGATTCCTGTAATTTATTCCTTTTTGAAAATATTTGAGAGAAAAGCTACACTCAAAACATTTCCAGGAAAAGGAACCATCTCCTTTTTAATAGGCTGCCTGCTTGTGCTTCAGCTTTTTGATAGGGATATTGCACTTGCATCAATAATAGTGTTAACATTCGGGGATTCAGTTTCACATCTGTTTGGCTGGCATATGGGAAGGAAGAAACACCCCCTTAACTGCTTTAAATCAATAGAAGGAAATATTGCAGGAGCCATTACTGGATTTATTGGAGCTATGTTCTTCATAAGCCCCCTGCCTGCATTACTGGCTTCATTTGGAGCAATGACAGCAGAGGCTGTTGAGTTAAAGATGAATAACCGGATAATCGATGATAATATAATCGTCCCGCTTGTAGCAGGAACTATAATTCATTTAATAAGAATATATCTCTGAATTAGTCAATAAGCCAAACTTTTCCGTCTGAAACAACAACCCTTAATTTTTGGTTAATCTTGAATTTTTTGTTTTTAATATTTTCTGGTCTTACAGGCTGGAATGTCTCTGGATGCAGTACCTCAACATCTGGAAATATTTTTGAAACTATTGTTTCTTTAACCTCCTCAGCAGCACTTACCTTAAGGTGGTTTGGCCTTATTGATATTTTCTTTCCTGTTTTTATATTTACAGCTGTTAGGTTTTTATCAATATTTTTTACCTTAAACAGCTCGTTATCCATCTTCAGAATATCCCCTTTCCTGAATTTTGACTGCCTGAACAGCACATTTATCCTGTATATATCCCTGCTTCTCAGCTTGTCCCTTGAGAATAATTTTCTGCTGACCTTTACCTCTCCGCCAAATTTATTTAATATTTTTCTGGCAAGCTCATAAATATAGCCTTTTTTTGTCAGATAAATATCAAACCCGTTCCTGACTTTTATTTTTTTAGCTATAAAGATGCCCCTTTGCTTTTGTTTCTCAGCCTCACTAATAGCATACTCTACTACCTCATTATCAGCATTCCTTAGCTGGAGTATGCCCTCAAAATAACCGCTTTTATGCCTGCTGCATTTTGGGCATAAGACAAATATCAGCCTGGCCTGAAGAGCATATTCCTCTTTGACAGGATTTTTTTGGTTTGGATAAGCCCCAAACACTGTTAGGAGTGATTCAACATCCAGCTTCAGCTTAGGGCTTTCTCTATGTTTTGGAATCCTTGGAATAATCTTAAATGAGCTTATCTTTGCATTTTCATTAAAAATTAGCCTTGCCTGCAATATGTTTTTGATTACATCCTCTAGTCTGTTAAAACCAGTCCACTTTCCTTTATAGAAATACTTATGGCAGCAGAAGCATACAAGAATCTTCACTGGCTTAAAAGAGATTAATAACGGGTTTTTGTTCAGATAGCAGTCTTTACAGAGGCCATCAAGGAATACCCTTTTTTTCCCGCAATTATTGCATAGTTCCATACTATATACAACAAAGGGGTTGTATAAATAATTATTTGATTTAAAAAAGCCAATCAAAAACGATAGGTTTTTATTTCTTTTGTTTAAAGCCTTTGCCTAATGAAGAAAAGGAATCTAGATACAACATGGAAAAAGGCATGGTATTTCATATGGGAAGACAACAGTATATGGAGCTGGATTGTGAATATTGTCCTTGCCTTTATCCTTATAAAGTTTATAGTTTATCCTGGGCTTGGCTTTGCTTTAGGCACAACACACCCAATAGTTGCAGTTGTAAGTGACAGCATGGAGCATAATGGGCTATTGTTTGATGAGTGGTGGTCAGGCAAAAGCACATGGTATCTTGAATATAACATAACAAAGCAGGACTTCAATGAATTTAAGCTTAAAAATGGCTTTAACAAAGGGGACATCATAATATTAAAAGGCGCCAACCCAGCTGATTTAAGAATAGGTGATGTTATTGTGTTTAAGACAAGCAGGCCGGATCCAATAATCCACAGGATTGTTAAAAAATGGGATGAAGACGGTTATTATTTTCAGACAAAAGGGGACAAAAACTCTGACTCAATCAGGGAATCAGATTTAGATGAAACAAGGGTTTCTGAAAAGCAGTTGATTGGAAAATCTCTGTTCAGGATTCCTTGGTTAGGTTACATCAAGATATGGTTTGTTGATTTATTGAATTTTTTGTTGAACAGGGGGTAAAAAATGTTTTGTCCAAAATGCGGGTCTTTATTATTGCCAAAAAAGCAGGATGGCAAGAGGGTGATGGCATGCTCCTCATGCAGCTTTGTAAGCAAGGATCTGGAAAATACTAAAATTGTTGAGAAAACCGCAAAAGAGAGGGAGCTTGATGTTGTGGAGGGGGATGACTCAAAAAGCCTTCCTGTAACAGAGGCTGAATGCCCAAACTGCGGCAATAGAAAGGCACATTACTGGCTTGTGCAGACAAGGGCAGGCGATGAACCTGAAACAAAATTCCTTAAATGCACTAAATGCAATCACATCTGGCGGGATTACAGCTGATGAAAGGCATAATAGAAAGCAATGTTAAGGTTATTTTAAAACCTAATTCTTCAAAAAATAAGATTATTAAGTTTGATTCTGAGAGAAATGCTTACATTGTTGAGGTAAAAGCCCCTGCACATAACAATAAGGCAAACATAGGGCTTGTTAAGTTCCTTTCAAGGCTTTTAAAAAGGGATGTCAAAATAGTTAGGGGTTTTAAAAGCAGGGAAAAGATATTGAAAATATCCCCAAAAATATAACCATAATTACTTTTCTTTTTTTCTTTCGCTTAAAAAGATTATAATTGCAAGAATAATTATGCCTAAAAGTATGTTGTATTTGTAAGAGACTATGAATGCAATAATTCTTTCAAAAAAACCCAGGTAATATACCAAGAAGAGAACAATAACACCCAAGGTTATTGCAGCCAGTTTGGTTATTTTGTTTTTTTTATTGACTTTTTTTGAAGTTTTTTTTGGCTTTTCTTTCTTTTCCTTGTTTTTCTCAAACCATTCTTCCTTGATTTCCTCTTCTGTGAGGAAGTCAACAACCCCATCCCATATTTTTTTGATAGTTCCCCTTTTCTTCCTTTTTTCAAATTTCCTCTTTTTTTCTGGTTTTTTCCTCTCTTTTGGCTCTTCCACCTCTTCTGTGAAGAAATCAACTATCCCCTTCCATACCCTTTTCACTATGGTTCCTTCCTTTTCTTGAGATTTTGCTATTTCAACAAGCTTTTTTTTGTCATCATCCCCTACTTTTGGGTGTTTTTTAAGAAAAACAATTATTCTCTTGAATCTTGCTTCAAGCCTGTTTATATTTTTCCTGAAGTAATTTTTCTCAATAAAGTTGTTTCTTATAGCCCTTATATCTTTTCTTAGCTCATCTATCTGCTGGTTAAAATAAAACTCTTTAATAAACTTGTTTTCCAAATCCTCCAGCTCTTTTTTTAGATTATTGGTGTCCTGCGCTCTTTTTTTAATCCTTGCGTCAAACTTGTTTGACTGCATATTGAACTCTTCCCTGTTGATAACAGAATCCTTAAACTTTCTAAACTCTCTTTTAATGCCATTAATCTTTTTAATATCCTCAACAACAGAATTAACAGCTTCTCTTAGCTTTAATGCCTCTTTTAACTCTTTTTTAAGTTTTTCTCTTTTCTTTAGCTCCCTTCTTAATCCCTCATATTTTTTGTTGAAAGAATCAATTTCATTATTAAGGTCTTGCCTTGCAACATAGTTCTCCTCAATCTCAGCTAATTTTCTGCTCAGCTCATTAACATGCCCCTCATTTGTTCTGGCTAATTTTAGTATATCGCCTTTTACCTTAGAAAAAGACCTTTTTAGATTGAGGTTTATATCAGAAAATCTCTTTTTTACTTCCACTTCTTTATCATCAGAACCCATTTTTAATTTTAAAGTGATAACAAATATAAAAACCTTTCGGTGATTAAATGCCTTTACCTAAAAATATTTATCCCTGTTTTGTAAAATAATAAAGGAATAGTTGCTTTGTTCATGCACTCTATTCCAACTTATTTACTGGTAATAGCCCTTTTGGTTGCATGGAAACATGAACATATTGGGGGGGTTATCTTCATAATCCTGGGGATATTGTACATAGTAATGGCATGGCCTGATCTTACAGCTATAACTTTCTTAATTCTTCCAATGCCCTTATTTTTAATAGGCATATCGTTTTTATTAAATAAATATTGAAATAATTTTTATTTATAATTAAGAAAATTTTATATATTAATTAAAAAACCAAAGCAATATGAAAGCCCTGGCTGTGTTTTATTCAAGGACCGGCATTACAAAAGAGGTTGCAGTTCTCATTTCAGAGAAACTTGATTGTGATATTGAGGAAATCTTTGACTTCAAAAGCAGAAAGGGGGTTCTTGGCTTCATTAAATCAGGTCTTGAGTCAAGATTTAGAATTATGCCAAAAATAAAAGAAACAGAGGTTGATCCTGAAAAGTATGATATTATTATAATAGGCACTCCAATATGGGCAGGAAACATGGCCAGCCCTGTAAGGACATACCTCTTTAAGAATAATGAAAAGCTTGATAATGTTGCGTTCTTCTGCACAATGAAAACTAATGATCACAAAAAAACATTCCTTGAGATGGAAAGGGTTTCTGAGTCTGAGCCTTTGGCCTGCCTTGCTCTTAAAAACGAAGAAATAAAAAAAGGGATGCACATAAAAAGGGTTGAGGAGTTTATCAAAAAAATAAAAGCATCAGGAAAGTGATAAGAGTTTCTTGACCTCAGATTCTGACAGTCCATTGTCATCATACACAGGCAATCCCAATTTTTTACGGTATTCATACAGCTCCAGCAGATGCTTTCCATATCCCCTTAAAACTATTACAAGGTCAGCGTCCCTCTCGTCAACTATCCTGTACCTGTCTGAAAACTTATATAAAAAGCCCTCAAAGCAAGAAGAGAAAAACCCTTTTTTTATTTCCCCGATTATATGAGCCATCTCATGTGCCAAGCCAGCCTCAATTGCCTGGACAGGGGCATTTTTCATCAGCTCATTGATTTTTATAAAATACTTTTTATTTCCAGGCCTTTCATATTCAAAAAGTGCGTCCTTGAAGTTTTTTTTGAATCTTGCTAATATTCTTTCATTCCTCAGCTCAGGAAAGGATTCTTCAATTAATCTGTTTTTTATCTCTGTAAGGTTGTGCATGGCGAAGCAGGTTATAGCATAATGTTTTTAAATCTTCCTATATTCAGCTAGAAAATCAGCTTGCACTTTCCTCAAGCGCCTTCACTGCCGGCAATTTTTTTCCGCTCAAGAACTGCAGGAAAGCCCCTCCGGAAGTTGATATGTAAGTTATATTGCTTTCTAAACCAAGCTGTTTTATGGCAGCAGCAGAGTCCCCCCCTCCTATTATCACATTGGTTTTTAAACCTGACAGGAATAATGCAATCTCATGAGTACCCTCCTCAAATTTTTCATACTCAAATGCACCCAGAGGGCCGATCCAGACAACCATGTTTGCACTCTTTAGTGTTTTTTTGTACAGTGCGATTGTGTCAGGGCCTATATCCCCTATCATGCAGTCATCTGTTATCTTATCAATCTTTGCAATTCTTGAATTCTCCCCCCCTTCAAGGGATTTTGCAACAAATGCATCAATTGGAAGAACTATCTTCCCTTTTGACTGTGCCAAAAGAATTTTTGCATCGTTCACTGATTCAGGGTCAAACCTTGAGTTGCCGATGTTTGCACCCATTGCCTTCAAAAATGTGTTTGCCAAAACACCGCCTATCATTATCTTGTCTGCTATGTTAAGAAGGTTCCTTATCACATCTATCTTGTCTGGCTTTGCACCACCTATTATTACAATAAATGGCTTTTTGGGGTTATACATTATTCTTGTTAGCATAGTCATCTCTCTTTCAAACAAAAAACCAGCATAGCTTGGAAGAAATCTTGTTATTGTTGTCATAGACGCATGATTTCTATGGGAGTTTGAAAACGCGTCATTAACATAAACATCTGCCAGGCTTGCTAGCCCCCTTGCAAATTTTTCATTATTTTCTTCCTCTTCTGCATGGAACCTCAGGTTTTCCAGCATAACAACCTCCTGATTCTTCATTGCATTTACCTTTTCCCTTACCTGCTCACCTATGCAGTCATCCAGCTTTATTACCTCTTTATCCAGCAACTCGCTGAGTTTTTTAGCAACATCATCCATCTTTAGCTTTTCAATAACCTCTCCCTTGGGCCTTCCAAGGTGGCTCATCAGGATAACCCTTGCATTTTTTTTAATTAGAAACTTTATTGTAGGCAATGCAGCTGTTATCCTCTCATCATCCTTTACATTGCCGTCCTCATCAAGAGGGACATTAAAGTCAACCCTTACCAAAACCTTTTTGTTTTCAAAATCAAAATCTTGCATTGCTGGAATCATCTCATCACCCCTTTGTCTGTTTTTTGGTGTAGGTTATAACCTTTGCTATAAAAGATTTTCTAATAACTATTGCCTTTTCAGGGCAAAGCTCATGACAGCAATAGCACAAAATACATTTTTTTCTATTAATTTTTATTTTGTTTTTTACTAAGCTGACTGCCTTTGCAGGGCATGCCTTAACACAAACAAGGCATTTTTTGCATAGCCTTTTATTTACCTCAATCTTCGGGTTTATCAGCCAATAATATGCCTTGACCAAAAAACCAGGAGCCTTTCTAATGGTCTTTACTGGCTGTTCATATTTTATTTTAATGTTTTTTTCCCCAACAACCTCTATCTCTGGTTTAAAGCCCCTTTTGATTAAGGCCTTATTAGTCAGAATATCGTCTGTTTTAAATTCAATTATCTTTGCTGCAACAAAGTCAAGCGCAATTCCATCTTTGCTTGCAATAATTATGCCTGTTTTTTTTATTTTTCCAGCAGCAGGGCCATTTCCCTCCATTCCAATAATCCCGTCCATTATATTAAGGCCTGGCTTTCTGAAATTATAGACATCAACCAATAAGTCAGCAAACATAGCTTGATTTCCGCATGTTTTGTGGTAGTCTGATTTTTTTCCTCCCGGAATTATGCCAAACATATTTTTTACAGCGCCTGTATACCCAATTAAGGTATGTGTTTTTAGTTTTGGAATATTAATGATAAGCCCAGCATCCAAAACTGGTTTTGAGACATGAATCCTTTTTAGAATCTTGCCATTTATTTTTGTGTAGATTATTTCTGACTCTTCAAATGGTATTAGTTTTGCATTATACCTATGAGCTATTTCCTCAATCCCTGTTTTCTTAAAGGCCCTTCTTGTCCCCCCAAATACGCCCATTCCTGATGAATCGCCTATTGAGATTTTGCAGTTTTTTTCTTTAAGGATTTTGCAGATAGCATTAATAATAGAGGGATGTGTTGTAATTGCCTCATCAGGCCCCTTTGCACTTAATACATTTGGCTTTAAAAGAACATTAGAGCCCTGCTTTATCTTAAAGCCAATTAAGTCAAGGGCTTCCCTTACCTTTTGAAGAACAAGGCCCTCATCATAAGAATCGCATTTAACAACTGAAACCTTTTCTGCCATAAAGTTTGTTGCTTTAGCTTATTATAAAAAGTTTTCTTTTTAATCATAAAAAAGAATTAAACCATCATTTCAATGAACTCAACCATTCTGCATGAGTAGCCCCATTCATTGTCATACCATGCAATTACCTTTGCAAGCTTTCCAGAGACTTTTGTAAGCTGCGAATCAAAGATTGCAGAATAAGGGTTTCCAACAACATCTATTGAAACAATTGGCTCTTCTGTGTATTGCAGAATCCCTTTTAAGCTCTTTTCTGCAGCAGACTTGAAAATTCTGTTTATTTCCCCAGCAGTTGCCTCTTTTTTCAAAACAGCAACAAAATCAGTTATTGAGCCGTCTGCAACAGGGACACGCATTGCCATTCCATCCAACTTTCCTTTAAGCTCTGGTATTGTTTCTGCTACGGATTTTGCAGCCCCTGTTGTTGTTGGTATTATTGAGAGATTAGTAGCCCTTGCCCTTCTTAGGTCCTTATGGGGCAGGTCAAGTATTTTTTGGTCATTTGTATAGGCATGCACTGTTGTCATAAATCCTTTTTCAACAACAAAATTGTCATTCAACACTTTCACAATAGGTGCAAGGCAGTTTGTTGTGCATGATCCTAATGAAATAATATTGTCTTTTTTCTTGTCATAATTTTTCTCATTCACTCCAATCACAATTGTTTTTACAAAGTCTTTTCCCTTGAACGGAGCAGATATCAAAACTTTTTTTGCACCTGCTTTCAGATGCTTTCCAGCTCCTTCTTTTGTTGTGAATATTCCAGTGCTTTCAACAACAACATCAATATTAAGCTTTTTCCAAGGCAGCTTTTCAGGATCTCTTTCTGAAAAAATCTTTATTTCTTTTCCATTAACTACAATAGAATTGTCTTTTGCCTTAATGTTTGCATCAAGAATTCCGTGCACAGAATCATACTTCAAAAGATGCGCAAGTGTGTTTGCATCTGTTAAGTCATTTACAGCAACAAAATTAATCTTCTTATTCCTCATTCCGGCCCTGAAGACAAGCCTTCCTATCCTTCCAAAGCCATTTATAGCTACTTTAACCATAAAACCACCTCACAAACAATATTTAATTATTTACTTCTTTTTATATCTTTTGGGTTTTTATAATACTTTTCCTTAAAATTATTAAACTTATTAAAGAAATAGAAATAAATAAAAAATTATTTTGGGACAGCTGGTGGTTGTATATCAGCATTGTCATCAAAGATATCATCTATGTTTGTGTCTTGGTCATCACCAATATTTTGCTCACTAGGCATGCATTCACAATGGCATGTTCCTTCCACAAAACCATTTGGGCATTCTAAATCACAAACATAACTACAACACTCGCCATCCTTTGTGAAAAGACCTGATTCACATTCCTGCTGAAGTAATGAGCATCCAGACAAAAAAATACCAAAAACAAAAAATAAAAATATCATCTCTTTTTTCATTTTATTCCTCCTCCATAATTTCAGATATCTCTAAAATACTA
>CAYOHL010000031.1:0-10739 GCA_964403775.1 uncultured Methanosarcinales archaeon | reverse complement strand
ATTTTTTTGCGCAATTTTTGATTTAGTAAACTTAACCAATTCATCATCCACCTCAACAGTTTTTATAATATTAGGTATTACTTTAACTTCTGGTTTGTAATTTAAACCATCAAATATTTGCGAAAAAGATTTTTTTGCCGAGTAGGTCAAAACCGTTGCAGTATCTACAAATTTTAATATTGATCTTTGTGCTTCATGTTCCTTAGGTATAAGACCATGTAATGTGTGTATAACTTTTGCATTAGAAAATCTATTTTTTACTTTTTCTAATCCATCTTCAGGCATTTCTTTTGGTGACCAAGCCCATGAATGGGAGTGCAATACATCATAAGGTTTTTTATTTTCTACATAATTTAAAAAATTATCCAGGGATTCAAAATGTAAAATCTCTTCATTATTTTTTGTAAATTCATGACCTGGTATTGTTTGTGTTGAAATTTCATCTACAATAATCCCCTCATTTTTTAATGCTGAGGATAACTCTATCTGAACCTTTGCAACACCACTTTTTCTGCTGCGATGCAACCCCAAAAATAAAACTTTCATGAGGCAGTATAATTCTAATGATTATATAAATGTTTTTATTATAAAGTAACAAATTATAAAGAAAAAGCATCAAAAACTTTATATATCACAATTATTTCTTTAAGGCTATGAGGAATGGCCAATATATTAATTTTAGAGTTATTGCCTTGGCTAGTCTTATTTCTATTATTATATAAGAATGCTGGCCTTTCCTAAGCTGGCGAATGATAAAGATAGAAATAAATATAAACAAATAAAAAAATCAGGATAAATGAGGCAAAAATGGACAAAAACTATGATTTTAGGAAAATAGAGAAGGAGATATTGCTCTTTTGGAGGAAAAACAAGAAGCTTATATATGGCTCTTTTCAGGAAAGCAATAAGGATAAAAAACAGTTGTTTTCATGGCTTGAGGGGCCGCCAACAGCAAATGCACCTCCTGGCCTGCATCATGTTGAGGCCCGTGTTTCAAAGGACTTGGTTTGCAGATATAATTTTATGAGGGGCTTTGCAGTTCCGAGAAAAGGGGGGTGGGACTGCCATGGCCTGCCTGTTGAAATTCAGGTGCAAAAAAAACTAAAGCTTAAAACAAAAAAAGACATCTATAACTTTGGGGTTGAAAAATTTATCAACATATGCAAAAAGGATGTTTTCTCATTTGTAAGGGAATGGTCTGACATGACCGAAAGAATGGGTTTCTGGGTTGATTTGGATAACCCCTACATCACCATGGAAAAAAACTACATGGAAAGCGAGTGGTGGGCATTAAAGCAGTTGTTTGACAAAGGCCTTATCTACAAGAGTTATAAGGTTGTTCCCTACAGTGTTGGCTGTGAAAGCCCGCTCTCAAGCCATGAAGTAGCGCTTGGCTATCAGGATATCATAGAAGACACAGTAACCATCAGGATTGAGGCAAAAGAGGATATTTACAAAAAATTTCCAGAGCTTGAAAAAAACATAAAACTTTATTATTTGGTCTGGACAACAACACCATGGACTCTTCCGAGCAATTTATCAATAGCTGTTAATGACAGCATAAACTATGTGGTTGTAGAAACTGACTTTTCAAAAAACAAAAAACAAAAAACCTATTATGTTGTTGCAAAAGACCTGCTGGAAAGGTATTTTCCTGCAAAAGATGGAAACAGAAAGGTAGTAAAAACAATAAAGGGAAAAGAGCTTGAAAATCTTTCATATGTTCCTTTGTTTGATTACTTTAAAGATAAAGCCGTGAATTCATTTAAGTTTATCCTTGCTGACTTTGTAACAACAGAAGAGGGCACTGGCCTTGTTCACCAGGCTCCAGCTTTTGGTGAGGATGACTTCAATATCTGCAGGGAAAAGGGAATTGATTTTGTAAATCCAGTTGACCTTGAGGGAAAGTTCACAAATGAAGTTCCTGATTACAGCAGAAGGTTTGTAAAAGACTGCGATACTGACATAATAAAGAGGCTTGATAAAGAGGGAAAACTATTTGTAGCTTATAAGGTTAAGCACACATACCCTTTCTGCTGGAGAACAGGGAAGCCATTGATTTATTATGCAATGAATGCATGGTTTATCTCTGTTTCAGGATTCAGGAATGAATTGGTTAAAAATAACAACAGGATTAACTGGTATCCTGAAAGCTTTAAAGAGGGCAGATTTGGAAACTGGATTTCAGAGGCAAAGGACTGGGCATTGTCAAGAAACAAGTTCTGGGGGACACCACTGAACATATGGGTTTGCAATAATGAAAAATGCAGCTACATGGAAGCAATAGGAAGCATTGCTGAACTAAAGGAAAAAACAGGTGTTGAGGTTGATGATTTGCATATTGGCTCAGTTGACACTCTTTCTTATAAATGCCCCAAATGCAACAAAACAATGAAAAGAACGCCAGAGGTAATTGACTGCTGGTTTGATTCAGGGGCAGCAACATTTGCCCAGTTTCATTACCCATTTGAGAACAGGGATTTATTCAAGAAAAGATTTCCATATGACTTTATCTCAGAGTCAGTTGACCAAACACGTGGCTGGTTTTATACCCTGCATGTTCTTTCAACGCTTTTATTTAATAACCTAAGCTATAAAGATGTTGCTGTTACTGGCCTGCTATGCGATGAACACGGGGAGAAAATGTCCAAGTCAAAGGGCAACATATTATACCCAAATGATGTTTTTGACAAAAAAGGCGTGGATTCTGTAAGACTGCTTATGTGCTCTTACCCTCTTGGGAATAATGTAAAGGTCGGCCTTTCAGTCTTTGACGAAGTGATAATGCCCTTTTTCA
The DNA here is from genome assembly GCA_964403775.1 of uncultured Methanosarcinales archaeon. Taxonomy (GTDB): domain Archaea; phylum Nanobdellota; class Nanobdellia; order Woesearchaeales; family CG1-02-33-12; genus CG1-02-33-12. Next base: position 7,942 of record CAYOHL010000031.1, on the reverse strand, counting down.
ACATACTCTGGAATTCATATTACTATATTGCTGATTACATCAATAACTCCAAGCTTAATAATGTAAAAAATATTAATGCTAAAAGAGCAGAGGACAGGTGGATTGTATCAAGAATAAACTCGACTATAAATGATGTTGAGAAAAGCATGGAAAAATATGACTATGCACATGCAACAGAATCCATAAGGAACTTTGTAATAAATGATTTTTCAAGGACCTATATCAAAGTGGTAAGGGAGAGAACCCAGGAGCAGGACAAAGAACTAGCATTTAGCTTTAAATATGTTTTTGACAGGCTTATAAAAATAATGGCCCCATTCGCCCCATTTGTTTCAGAATATGTTTATCAGGGCTTTTTAAAAGGCAGCTCATGGAGTGTTCATTTTGAGAAATGGCCAAAGCACGAGAAAATAGACAAAAGGCTTGAGCAGGAATTTTCATTTGCTTCTGACATAATACAGGCAATTCTCGCAGCAAGGGAAAAGGCGCAGACAGGGATAAGGTGGCCATTAAGCAGAGCCATTATACACCAAAAGGAAGAAAATCCAAAAAGACTTTCCAAGGATGTTGAGTCATTAGTGCTATCTCAGACAAACATAAAAAGATTAGAATACACCAAAAGGTTTGGCATTGAATATGGCTTTAAAATTAATTACAAAAACCTTGGAAAGGCATATGGCAAAAAAACAGCAGATATGATTGAGCTGATTAACAAGAACAAAAACAAGGTAATAAATGCCATGGCCAATGGAAAGGAAAAAATCGCTATTGACAAAAACGAGGTTGATTTAAAGGAACACCTTAATATGATTAAAATTGTTCCAAAACCATTTGTTCTCGTTAGCGCTAAAGATTTTGATGTCTACCTTGATACAAAAATGAGCTCTGAGCTTGAGAACGAGGGCTATTTTAGAGAGCTGACAAGAAGAGTGCAAAGCCTGAGAAAAAAGGCAGAGCTTAACAAAAGGGATAAAATAGAGCTTGTTCTGGAGCTTGACAAAGGGTTTGAGAGCTTTATCAGGAAAAACCTTAAGGAACTTGAAAAAAAAGTAGGCTCAAAAAAGACCATTTTTGGAAAGGTTTCAAAAGAATTCAGGTTCTCAACAAAAGAAAAGGTAAAGCAGAAGGGGTTTGTTATAGGAATTAAGAAAACAGCTTAATCTTACTCAACCAAGACAGCATTAATTGCCCCTTCCTGGCCAGGCCTGTTTGTTATTACTGCCTTTCCTTTCTCTGTCTGGATAAAACTGCCCTTTGTCATTATGTTTCTCCTCACAAAGTGCCTGTTGGCAGGTGTTTCAACAACAGAGATTATTTTTGCCTTAGAATATTTTTTGGTTTTTTTATCCAGCAGGTTAGCAGTATTCTCATTGAGCAGTACATGTTTGCGGCTCCCACCCTTGGTCCTGATTATTTTTATTTTTCTTGGATCAACCTTTGTTAATGAGGGAACCCTTCCCTGCTCAAACAGCCTTTTAGTTCGGTTCTTCCTGTATCTTGAGCTTGTTGCAGTTCTTTTTGATCTCCTTTGGCTTATAACCATTTGATTTAGAATTTTTGGATTATTTATAAGCTTTTTGATTGTTTATTTTGTTTTTTATAGCAAAGTTTATATATGCCCCTTATATTCTTTTTTTATGTTTTAATTTTGGGAGCGTGATTTGGAATGGAAGATTCAAGACCATTAGATGCCTTAAACAAGGCAAGAAACAAGAGAGTAATTGTTGAACTAAAAAATGGAAAGCAGTATGTTGGAAAATTAAATGCATTTGACATACACATAAATGTTGTTCTTGAGGACGCAGAGGAGAAGGTTAATGGAGAGTCAACAAGAAAGCTTGGCGTTGTTTTTTTAAGAGGGGACACAATCATTATAATATCACCGGCATAAAATTATTTTCTTAGAGTGTTAAAATGTCAAAAGGAACTGCCTCAATGGGCAAGAAAAGCGGCAAGAAGAACATGATTCACTGCCGCAGGTGCGGAAAGAGAACATACCACATAAGGAAGAAGGTATGCTCATCATGCGGGTTTGGAAAGTCCCCAAAGCTTAGAAGCTATAAATGGAGGAGGGATAAATAAACCCTTTCCAATTCTTAGAATAATCTCTTTTTCCAGAGTATAAAAACCCCTATTATTGAAAGGGCTATTGAAATTGACATAGTAATCAGGAAAGCATGGGGCGATTTCTGAAAAGGCAATTCAACATTCATGCCATAAATGCTTGCAACAAGGGTTGGCATCATCAGGACCAAGGTTATAGAAGTCAGCAATTTCATGACCATATTCAAATTATTTGATATCACTGAGGCAAATGCGTCCATCATCCCGCTAAGGATATTTGAGTAAATGCTTGTCATTTCAATTGCCTGCTTATTTTCTTCTGTTGTATCCTCAAGAAGCCCCTTGTCATGCTCAAACTGCGTAAACACATTTGTCTTAGTTAATCTTTCAATTAAAAACTGGTTTGATTTTAGTGAGGTGCTGAAATAAACCAATGATTTCTCAATATTCAGTAAGTCAAAAATTTCCTCATTTTTCATTGATTTTTTTAAGCTACCCTGGATAACATGAATTTTTTTATTAATCATGCTCAGGTATTTCAGGTAGGTTTTTGCAGAAATCAATAATATCCTTAAGGTTGTTTGAATTTTTTTTGCAGTAAAAACATTCTTGGTTTTTAATTGTGTTATGACATCATTTTCATTAAAACAAAGGGTTATAAAATAGTTGTCTAAGATGATTATTCCCAATGGTATTGTTGAATACTCTAGTTCAGCATTGCCTAAATTTTTCTGGGGAGTCCTTGTTACAATAAAGAAGATGTTCTCATCTCTCTCCATATCAGGCATTTCATCCACATCCTTGAGTGAGGATATAATCTCCTGCGGGATATTAGCAATCTGGTTTAGTTCTGACAGCTCTTCATCGGTTGGGCAAATAATGTTTATCCAGCAGTTCTTTTCAGGTGCTTTTATTAGCTTAAGCTCCCCTTCTGATGACTTAAATATCTCTATCATATTTTCATCGAATCATAACCTATATTTAAATAATTTGTTTTTGTTAATTTCTAATTTCAAATAAGATTTTTTGAATAGGAAGATTTATAAATTACTTTGCTCTTTTTATTAAGATATGAGAAAAGAAATAAAAAACTGGTCAGATCAAGCTAATGATGACTTTGATAGTGCAAAATTCAACTTTAATGGAAAAAAGTTTTATGTTGCAGCATTCTTGTGCCAGCAAGCTGTTGAGAAAGCATTAAAAGCTCTTTTTTTATATGAAAAAAAAGGAGAGGTTCCACAATCACACTCCTTGATTTACCTTGCAACAAATACATCTGTTCCTAAAAGTTTTTATTCATTTCTTAAAGAATTAACTCCTAAATTTATAGACACAAGATATCCAGATGCTTCAGTTGATTTGCCATCTCGAATTTACGATGAAGAAAACACAAAAAGGATTTTAGATAAAACCAAGGATGTGCTAGCATGGATAAAAAACCAGTTAAAGAACTAAAGGGGTTTGTTAATAAACTAAAACTTGAGTTCAACCCCGAGAAGATAATCCTATTCGGAAGCAGAGCAAAAAATAGTGAGTGGAAAAGAAGTGACTATGATTTTATAATTGTATCTTCAAAATTTGAGGGTATGCATTGGCTTAAAAGAATATCAAAAATTGTTAGGTTATGGGATATTACTACAGATATAGATGTTTTGCCTTATACTCCTAAGGAGTTTGATGACAAGAAAAAGAATTCTTCAGTTGTAAGAAGTGCTTTAAAACATGGCAAATCAATTGCTGTATAAAGATAATGTTTAAACAAAAAGCTTTTTATACATTAGTAGTGTTTCTCTTTTTATGCGGGGATGCCGGAGCGGTCAAACGGGACAGGCTTAGGACCTGTTGGCTTAGTGCCTGCGGGGGTTCGAATCCCTTTCCCCGCATACTATATGGCTGGATTTTAAATGATTAAAAGAGCTTAAAAAAACTAAATAATAATTAAATAGGCTTATTTCTAGTAAAATAAGCTTTTATAACAGTTTGTAAAGCTTTAAATAGCTTCATAAAGCTTTAAGCTAAGTGTCAGGAAAGTATATTTATAAACAAAAGAGTATTCCATAGCTATGATTCAGTGTAAGTTGTATACTTACGCTGTTCATATAGCAAAAAAACAAAAAAAGACACGGAGGTGTTAAGAAATGGAAATAAAAAAGGCAATAAAAAGAATCATTGCCTTGGGAACAGGCGCAACAATACTTGGGGCGACTGTTTTAGGAGCAATGGCCGCAGCTGATTTGGCAGACTATCCAGCTCCCTTTGTAGAAGACAGCACATATAATGCTGTTGCTATAGTCGGAGCAGATGCAAAGGCAGCAGATTCAATCGGCGTGGCAGATGTCCTGCTTGGCCTAAAATTTGTAGAAGGCGCAGCAGCAACAACAGCAGTAACAACACTTGAAGGAGACGCACATAAGATAGCCAAGGGCACAGACGAGCTGAACTTGTATGAGTACTTGTCAGCTGATTCTGGAACCGGAGAGCTTGAAGCTGGACCAATAGGAACAGTAACAAAAAGCGAGTTAAATGCACTTGCAGACGGAAGCATAACCAATGAAAAGGGAACATTTACCTACAACCAGTATATAATTATGCCAGACGATGCAAGGGTTGTTTATGAGGTAGACACTGACCAATCAGATGACCCAGCACTCTACTTGAAGTTTGCTGATTCCAGCTTAGGGTATATTTACAGAATGTCCTTTGCAAGCGCACTCAAGTCAGATATAGACTCTGATAATGCCTTTGACGATTTGGACAACAAGAAGATAACAATGCTTGGGAAAGAGTTCACCATTATAAATACAGATAACTCAACAGGAGAGATTGACCTGATGGCAGGAGCTGTACAGGACGTTCTAGTGGAGGGCGAATCAAAAACCTACACTATTAATGGCATTGACTACGAGACCGAGGTAATTATCATAACAAACGTAGCCCCATTAAAGGTCAAGTTCAGGATAAATGGTGAGACAACAGATGCACTAGAAGAGGGCGCCACATTCAAGCTGGCAGACGGAACAGAGGTTGGCGTCAGAGAACTTCTGCCCAACAAAGCAGGGGACTTAACGCAGGACCTTGTAGAGTTCTATCTTGGAGCTGAGAAGATAACCCTTACAGATAGTGATTTTACAACTGCTAACTGGGGCGGAACATTGACTGTTGGAGGAGAAGATGTTTCAAATGTGTATTTAGATATTGTTGGAACATTCCCAAGCGCTGGTACTGATGTAGCAATAAGCAAGATTGATATTAACTGGACAACAGGAGATGACTACTTTGTGCCAAAAGAAGGAAAGCTCTCAGACAGGCTTCAGGCAGACCAAAAAGACCAGTTGTTCTTGAAAAACCTGGACTTTGAGTTTACAGGAGTTGACTTTGGAGAAACAGAAGAGATAAAGATAACAGCTGCAGCAGCTGACAAGATGAGGGTATCTGTCCCAACAAAGACAGGCGGAGACTTGAACTTCTATGCATTCTACTCAGATGGGTCAACAATTGCATTAGGAAGGGAGGCTACAAGACCTCTTATTACATCTGTGGATACACCAATAAAAAAGAACTACCAGTTCATACTAAGTTCAGGTTACTACAGCCACTTGCTTGAGGCAACATACTTTGATACTGCAAACACAAGGGTAACTTTCAAGGATGTTGGCTTAGGAAACAGCTTTAAGGTAACAGCTGCTGACGGCGGTACTGGAACATTCTACCTGGATGGGTATGCATATACATTTACAGCAAATTACGGAAACGGCGAAGTAAATTTTAGCAGCTATGGAACAGACACTGCAGGAGAGATATGGACACCATCAGAGGCAAAGGTAAAGGTTTCAACAAATAGTACCCATGGACTTGTGGAATTCACAGAATACCGCAAAGGTCCTGGAGATGGTGCTGCTGGTGATGTGAAGCATGTCAATGTGACAATAACTGATGCAGGAGCAGCAACTACAGATAAGATAACATGCAATCAGCCAACATCAAATGATGCAAACTTTGCAATGACATCATGGGACAGCAAGACAAACTACTACGACGGCTACACCAGATGGGGAACATATGTTGAGTATGAAACCCCAACAGGCGGGCAGAACCCAGTGAAAATAACATATCCAATATCTGAGGCAATAGCTAATGTATATATTACAAGCGGTGTTGTTTCAACAACCTCAGCAGGAGGAGAAGCAACTGGACTTGTTCGGGTGGATGTTGGATCAGCTGTTCTTGATACAGAAGTAGCTGACTGGGAAGCAACTAATGTCATTGTAGTTGGCGGACCATGCGTCAACAGAGTAGCAGCAGCATTAATGGGTCTTCCATACCCATCAGATGAATGCGCAGTAGGCTTCGAGGAAGGCAAGGCAAAAATCAAGCTGTTCGAGGACGAGAATGTTGCCTTGTTAGTAGCTGGCTATTCTGGAGATGACACAAGGAGAGCATGCATTGTCTTGAAGAACTATGCTGACTATGCAGCTGACTTAGTTGGAACAGAAGTAGAGATGACTGCAACCACTGATGCTGACATAAGCATTGCTGCACCAGAAGTTGAATAAAGCTGAATAAGCTTTTTTCTTTTTTTTATTTTTTAAAATTTTTCTAAGATTCTAAGTATTTTTAATATATTAGAACTCAAAAGAACACCCAGAAAACTAAAATTCTATAAGCAGGAAGATGTTTAAATATTTAAAGAACTAAGTTTAGCAAAGAAATCATGGCAAAATCAGAAGATTTCTAGAGTTCTTGGAATAATTAATGAAAAAGTATAGAAAGGTTTATAAATAATGTAAACATTACTGTTTACAGGTGATTTATATGATCCAAGTTCAAGTAAGAGTTCCTGAGGAAAAAGTTAGAGTAATTGATAATTGGGTAAACCAAGGAAAATTCAAAAGCAGAAGTGATAGTATGAAAACCATACTTGCTTTCTATATAGAAAGAGAAAAAACAAGAGAATTTTACAATATGCTGATGCAAAGGAGCAATGAAGCAAGAGAAAAGCCAGAGATTCTTATGCCATTAGAGGACTGAGTATGGCTTATAAAATCCTTTTGCACCCAAAAGCAAATAAGTTTCTGGAAAAAAATGAGACAGCAATAAGAGAAAGGATAAAGAATAAATTAAAGGTATTAAAAAACTTTCCAGACAGAAAAGGAAATCACCTTAGGTATACAACATTCTGGAAGCTTAGGATAGGAGACCATAGAGCAATATATAAAATAAATAATAAAGAAAAAAAAGTAGTTGTGCTATTTATAGGACATAGAAAAAATGTTTATGACAATTTCTCAAAGCTGTTTTAAGTTTCAAGGTAAGAGGATTATTGGAATAATTAATGAAAAATTATAGAAAGGTTTAAATATATGATTAATCATACTAATCATATTAAAGGTGATTAAATGGAAATTGGAATATCCAAGATGGGGGAAAGGGGTCAGGTTGTTATCCCACTTGAATTCAGGGAGAGCCTAAAACTCCAAAAAGGAGGAAAACTTCTTATAGTCAAAGAAGGCAACAAATTGATATTTGAGGCAATGAAAGATTTAAAAGCAAAAAACATTGAAGAGATAAAAGAGGGTTTAGAAGATATGAGAATTGCAAATGAATTCTGGGAAGACGTAAAAAAAGGCAAAACAATTGCACAAACAAAAGAAGAATTCTTAAAAGACCTGGAGAAATGGTGACTTTGCAGACTTAAAAAATGACAGAGATTATAAGAAGACCAGAATTTGAAAAAGCCATCAAAAAGATTAAAGATAGCAAAACAAAAGAAAGGGTCAAAAAACAAATTAAAAAGATTATTGAAAGCCCTGAACACGGTGACTTTATTAAATATGAAAAAAACGAAAGAAAAATTTATATTCCTCCGTTTAGATTATTA
>CAYOHL010000030.1:0-10773 GCA_964403775.1 uncultured Methanosarcinales archaeon | reverse complement strand
TCATGCTAGTAATCATTATGCCCCTGCCCATTCCATTTTCAAGCTTAAGGCTTATCAAATTGTCTCCTCTATTTATGATATAATCCTTGCAGTACAAGCCCATTGGCAGAGTGCATTTCTCTGGCAAGAGGTTCTGCGGGTTTAAAACACCAAAATATGCTAATGCTCCGATAACAACCAATACAACAAGTATTGCCCATCCATAGGTCATTAAGAATTCCATGGCAGCCTGTGCCTTTTTTTTCATAACCATTTTATCTCCTCCTTTTTTATTAATAAATGCTTCTGTTGAATTAATACTCCTTCTTTTATATAAATCTTTCGTTTTTTTTTCTAAATTGCAATCAGGCTGCTAAATATCATTGTAAGCAAAAACATAAACATGGTATACATTAAAAGTGATAAGCCAATAAATATAGGGATATACATTACCCCTGCCTTGATGCTTCCCTTTCTTATCATTGAAACTATCATTGATGAAAAAGTGGATATTGTAACAAGCGCATATCTTGAAAAAACCACAAAGTCATCTGGCTTTATTGATATAGTTGAAATAGTCAGCGGAAGGGTCATCCCTGCCCTTACTTCTGTTGCCCCGATTTTAGCAGCAAACTTTCCTAGGACAGTGAGCAGCTGGTATGACAGAGCAAACAATCCAGGTGCAATGACTATTACAACAAATGTTATAAATATCACATAAGTCATGTTTGTTGCAGCCATCTCTTTTTTCAGCATCCTTGTCTCTTCTATGTTTTCAATAACCCTGTCAATAAGCTCTGCTATTCTTCCGCCGCCCTTAAGGCCCTCTATAATAAGGTTGAATGACCTCCTCAGCATCGGAGAGTCATAGTTGTCTGTGAATTCCCTTACTGCTTCGTCAACATCTTGGCCAGTCATAACCTTTTTTGCAGCAAGCCTGACTTCAGTGGCAAGTATTCCGAACTCTGGCTTTATAGCAGACCATAATGACTTTTCAAAAGACATGCCTCCCTTGAGGTTTTCTGAAACAAACTTTAAGAACTCCTGCAATACCTCCTCCATCTCTTTTGTCCTGTTAAAGATCCTTAAGTCAAGGTAGAAGTATATTACAGCAAATGCAAGGACAGCAATGGCTGATGCTATGGCAAAGCCAAAAACAAATGAAAAAATGAAAAGCTTTAATCCAGAGAATGAATCAGAAAGAATAGGGTATGCATACAGGAAAAATAGCAGGATGGTTAATAGTATAAACCCATAAAAAAAGGCACCGAATGTCCTGTATGGAACATCTGATATGCCTGCCCTGAGAAGGTATTTCCTAAGCCTTGGCCTAATCCTTTCAGGGATTATTGCCTTTCCAAATTCCTCTAAAAACAGCAGTTTCATAGGTTCACCATTGGTCTTGCTGACTTGATTAATAATATAAACAAAAACTGTATTACTGCCAAAAAGAACAGCACTGAGAAAAGATGCACCATCGTAATATCCAGCTCAAGAAAGCTGGAGATAACAACAAGCATTGTCATGCCCAATGAGGGGATTACGCATGCAATTATCATGTAGAACATAACCAATGAGTTTAGCTTTTTTCCATACTCTTTTATCTCTATTACCTCCTCTTGGGTTATCTGCTTCAGGGTTTCCCTTAAGGGGGAGGCTATCTCTGCCCCTGTTTTTAAGGAGGTTATTATCTGCCAGATTATAAGCCTGAAGTTTTTTGATGCATTATATTTTCTTGACTTTTCAAGCGCTTCTTCTATAGGCATCCCTGTGTTTATATCATCAACAATTTCCTTAAAATACCTGCCTGAAACACCATAGCTTTTTGATGCATCAATAAGCGAATTAAATAACGGGGTTCCTGATTCAAGCTTGACAAGAATATATCTGCCTGCAAACAAAACCTCTTTGTTTATTTCTCTTTCCCTCCTTCTTATATAAACCTTGGGTATATTGAGCATAAATAAAAATGCAAAAACAAAAACAAAAACTAATACAAATGGCAGTATTGAAAGTGAAAGCATCTGGCTGCTTAGTATGAGAAACATGAAAAAAGTTAAGGCTATAGAAGCAAAAACAGAAAACACCAGTGCCTTTTTAACAAGCTGTTTAGGTGTTTCCTTCATATGTGCAACTGCCATATTATGCTTTAATTTAGGAAGCTTCCTAACAATAAGATTAACCAAGTCAATTATAGATATCACCTGCTTAGTGTTTTAGTTTTTTATTGTAGTATTTAGCAAATATAAGCCCTATCTGGTGTATATTTGTGATGTTATTCTTAACAAGCCATTTGAGTATGTTTACTTTTTCATTTATATCTGCCCTTATCTCATCAGGGCTAAGACCTGTATAAAGGTTTATTGTTTCCATGAGGACATTTGACTCATTTATCTGTTTTATCTCATCCCTCTGGGCATCAAGCTGCAGTAAAACATTTGGGTCGCCTGTTGGAAGCACCTCTGCAATCTGCAGTGTCCTCCTCCTTCCAGTCCTTCGGTCACGATGCTGCACAACTATTAATGAAAGAGCAGGGAGCATAAGCTTGGGAATGTCTATCGGGGGGTTGGTCATTCTTACAATGGTTTCTTTTGCATTATTTGCATGCAGTGTAGCATAGACAGAATGGCCTGTGTGCATTGCCTCAAACAGCACTTCAGCCTCTCTTTTTCTTCTTATCTCGCCGACAACCATCCTGTCAGGCCTCATTCTAAGCGAATTAACAAGAAGGTCAAGCATAGTAACCTCGCCCTTGCCCTCTGGATTCGGCAACCTTGTCTCCAAAGGAACCCAGTGCAGGGAATCAGGCAATGTCAGCTCTCTTGTGTCTTCAATAGAAATTATCCTCTGGTTTGGAGGAAAAAAGTTTGAGATAACATTAAGCATAGATGTTTTTCCAGAGCCTGTTCCTCCTGAAATTAAGATAGAAAGCTCGTTCTGGACAGCAAGCCATATCAGTGCAGCCCCGTAATAAGAGATGGTTTTGCCCCTTATAAAGTCAGTTATTGTCCATGGCTTCTCAGCAAACTTTCTTATTGATATTGTATTGCCGTCTGTTGAAATAGGGCTTAGAGTGGCATTAACCCTGTCGCCTGTTGGCAAACTGGCATCCATCAATGGCTTTAATAAGGTTATTTCCTTTCCAACATCCCTTCCAATCATTGTGGAGTAATGCCTTATTTTTGATTCTGAAGGTATTCTGACATTTGTCTTAAGCCATCCATGCCTGCGGTGATAAACCCAGACAGGGCTGTAAGCATTATTTATCACTATATCCTCAAGGTTTTTGTCCCTCAGCAGGATTTCAACATTTCCAAGACCTATGTTTTCCTGTATCAGGTAGTTTACAAGAAGGTTGGAGGTTTTCTTGTCAATATCTGGAAAATACTTTTTTATTAGAACAAGGATTTCCTTGCTGAACTTATTCTTAATAACACTGGGGTCGCCTGTGTCTGTTATCTGGATATCGCCTATATTAACCTTTGATACAAACTCCTCCCTTATTTTATGCAAAATGATGTTTGTTATCTTGCTGATATTTAAGATAGATATGTTGTACAGCGGGACAAAATCATTTTTTCTCAAGAAAATCTCCACATTAACAACCATGTCATTGACATTTAGTTTGTAAGAATCCAGTTTTGTTATTTCTTGTGCATCAGCCAATATATTACACCTCTTTTTCAGTTAAGTTTGTTTAATTTTTTATTTAAATCTAAAAGCTTTAACTGTTTATTTAATTTTTGGATTTAATTTAATTGAATGTTCATTAAATTTAAATTTTAATTAAGTTATTTTTTATTTTTTTTAATATCAAAATCAGGCGGTTTTGGTGGCATTAATTCAATTTCCTTATCCTTTTTAAATAAACTAAACCACGACTGTTTTGGCTCATTGACAGCATCATTGAAACCTGGTTTTGGTTTGATTGGTTTTTTCTCTTCTCTAAATTTTGGTGGCTCTGGCAAAGCTGAAACAGGCAAGGGCTTGGGTTTAATGGCATCAGTTATTCTGGGTTTTGGAATTGGCATTGGTTTTTCAACCTTGGGCCAGGAAATAATTTTCTTATGGGCTTTTAAATGCGGTTTTTTTGTCTCAGCTAATTTTTCTAACTTGAACTGCTTTGTTTCGGGCAGTGAAACCTCCATTGGTTCCCTGCTTTCAAATGGCTCCCTAAGTTCAGGAATCTCAATCATGCTTTTTCCTAATTCCTCATGGCTGGAAATATCCTTATAGAAAGCCAGAATTCTTGTTCTTAGCTCTGTCTTTTTCTGCAAAAAGCCGGCAGGCATTGAGTTGTAAATATTTATTATTTGGACATAGAGCTCATTAGCCAAATCAAACCTTTGGTCCTTAATACAGCCAAATGCATCTTTAAGCATTTTGTCTATTTTCTGGTATTTAAGGCTAAAATCTCCGGAAGACTTCCTGTCAAGCTCTAATGCCAGCTCCTCATATAGGTTTAATATTTTTTTCTGCAGCTCTGTTTTTTGCTTTAAAAATCCCTCTGGCATGCTGTAAAAGAGCTCTTTAATCTGGCTATACATGCTTGTGGCAGACGCAATATCCTTTTCCCTTAGCCTTTGCTTCATGAGTTCTGACAATCTTTGTAATTCCCTGGTCTTTCTGTTTATGTCATCAATTGTAAATTTCCTATAGTTTGATAATAAATCCCCATACAGTCTGATTATCCTGGCCTGAAGCTCTGATTTTTCCTGCAGAAAGCCCTCTGGCAGGCTGTTATAAAGCCCTCTTATTTTTTCATAGAGCTTTACTGCAAGCGGGGTATTTTTTTCATCCATGGACTGCTTAAGCTCTTCCAATAAGTTTATTATTTCAGATTTTTTCACTGATATGTCAGTCATGTCCTGCTCTTCCCTGAGACTGATTAGAAGTTCATAAAGCCCTATTATTTTGTTCTGCAAAATAAGCTTCTGCTCAAGGAACCCATCTGGAAGGCTGCTATAGGTTTTTTTTATCTTACCATAAACCCTTATTGCCTCTGTTACCTCTTTTTTCTTTATTTCCTGGTCAAGCATGCCTAATAATTTCCTTATGTTTTGGGACTTCTCTTCCATCTCTCTTGCGGATATTTTGCTGAGGTTCTGGTCCAGGTTCTTGCTTAATTTTATAAGGCTTGTATTGAACTCTTTCTTCTTTTCAAGAAATTTGGCAGGCAAGCCCTCATAGTTTGCCTTGATTTTATCATATATTTCCTTTGCCTTGTCAAACTCTTTTTTCTTTAGGTGGATGTAGGCCTCTGCAAGCATTGCCTGCATTTCATTTATGCCTTTAACCATGGTTGTTTCTGTTTCTTCAGTGGATTTTTTGCTGGCCGCGGGTTTTTTTGGGGCCTTTTCCCCTGGCCCTGCTTTTTTCTTTTCCTCAAAGACAGTTAGAAACGGGTTTGTAAAGTTATATTTGATTGAAACTATTTTTTCCTCTTCAAGAAAGTTTGCCCATGCCTCTATTGTTGAGGGTGAAACATTCAGCTGTTTTGCAGCATCCTCAAAGGAAATCTCCCCCATACGCTTAACCAGCTTTACCAATTCGTCTGCCCTTGTCTTTATAGTATTGGTTTCTGTCTCAAACCTGTCCAAGATTTCTTCATCAGTCAGTTCAGTGCCCATATGCTGAATTAAAATTTAGTTAGTATTTAAAGGTTTTGATGTTTAAAACAATCATTTTCACGACTATAAAATAGCACAAATAATTTGCTACAAAAGAATGGTTTTTATCTTGAACGGCTTTAAAAACCTGGTTTTGACCAACCAGAAAGTTTTATAAATAAAAGAATAAATCCTGATGAAAATGATTGAGGCATGGGTTATATATGCTTTTATAGCATTCATAGGATATTTTTTTACAGGCCTTCTAATGAAATTTGTATCTTCAGAAAATCCGCTTTTAATTTGCCTGGTTTTGTATGGGGCTGCTTCTGTTCTTATGTTTTTGATACTGGCCCCAAAGATGGATTTTTCAATTACTGCAAGAACTTTTATTATCGCAGTCTTCATCGGCATTTTTTCTGTGATGGCAACTGTCTTTGTGATAAAATCAATAAACCTTGCACCCAACCCTGGCTATAGTGTGGCAATATTCTCCTCAAATTTTGTGCTTTTAACAATCGTATCTGTTTTTGTGTTTGGCTCATCCCTAAGCTTTGTAAAGGTGCTGGGGATCTTGGCAGTCCTGGCTGGATTGATTCTATTGAGCATATGACTGCTTAGAAAAGTTTATATAAAAAAACTGATTGTTTCAATAAAAAGGGGTTTAAATGGTTGATCAAAGGGCTGTTGATTACATAAAGACATGCTTGTCAAAAGGGTTCAGCTTAGAGCAGATTAAACAGGTTTTGGCTGATGCTGGTTGGCCCCAGGAAGAAATAAACAATGCTGTTGAGTTTGCAAACAGGGGCAACCAAGATGATGTAAATAAAGGGAAAAGCACTAAAAAAATTTTTCTTATTGGTTTAATTAGCCTGATAGTTTTTTGTGCAGTATTGGGGGTTTTCCTTCCCCCAAAAGAGGTTAGCCTGACTGATTTGCAAATAGAAAGCATATCATTGCATACAGGTTCTGGCACAGAAATAGCCGGAAGATTGATTAAACTAGTAAGCATAGGGGAAAATGATGAGATTACAATAGATGTTGATGGGCTATCAGAAACAATAGGGCATTTATCCAAAAAGATTGTGAATGGCCTTGAGATTGAAAACATCAAAATAGAAAATAAAGGAATTGCCAAAATAAAAATTAATGTTGTTGAGCCAAAAGAAGCAAAAGAAATAAATCATGGGCTTGATCAGGAAGGAGAACCTGAAGGGGAACTTACAGGAGAAATTACTGACTGCGGGCAGAGCGCAGACTACAGCAGGTTTCTGGATATAGAAATAGAGGCTGCTGACGGAGGAACAATAGCCACAAAGGATTATGAGTCAGATTCAGCATTGGCCTGTTTTGGAAATAGAATACTTGAGTGTAAAAGGGCAAGGGTGGTATTGGATGGGGGAAATGGACTTAGGAATGTTGAAGTAAAGGGAAAGGATGGCTCAAACTGCATAATAAGGCAGGAATTCGGTGAAATGAGTTCAGAGCAGTATAAAATTCTTTCTAACAGTTATGTGGAATGCCCGATACCAGTTGAAATGCTCCCAGAAATAGCATTTTTTGGGTTGCCTCCAAAGGACCAATCATGGATGGGCCTGCCTGGCCAAACAACTGTAGGGGTTGCTGATGCAATAATGCTTGGTGCTATGCTTGACCAAGAAACCACCTGCACAGGCAGTTTGATTGATAGATTAAGAGAAAAATAAATTTCCCCAAGATTTAAATATATAATGGCTTTCTTGGTTATGCTTAAAGGTGGCAATATGAATTTTATAAGAAAGGTTTACGAGAAGAATGCTGATGAAAGGGCTCATCAAAAGTTTGTGAGGTATGGTGTTGGCGAGTTTGAGAAAGAGGAATTCATAATAAAGAAAGGCTCTTCTTTTGTGCAGATTAAGGCCGGCTTTGAATATCTTGATGTTATCTTTGAATTAATGGCAGGGTTAATTAAAGAAGATGTCTCATTAAATGGAGTGATTGTAACAAAAAACAAAATAACAGATGATCTTAACAGCTTGGGGATTGAGCCTAAGAAAATTGCAGGAAAAAAATACACAATACAGGAAACCATTGGCAAAGATAAATTCAGGGATTTTGTAAATAGGTTTGATTCATGCTTTCTGCTTTTGAATCTAAAATCAGGAAAATACAGCATTTCAGTAAAGAAATCAATTCCAAAGCCAGGAAAACTGGTTGAAAATTTTGTAACAGCAAAGCTTGATTTAAAGGATTTTGATTTAATAAAAAAAGAGTTTTTGTTTGATGTGGATGCTGATGATTTCAAGCATGCTTCAATAAAGCATATTTATATTATTGATGAGATTATAATACCTAATGAGTTCAAGAATAATCCAGAACAGGCAAGGCTTAATGCAAAGCGAAAGGGCAGGATAATAAGGAAAATAGAAATAGACGGCAGAGCATCGGAAAAAGAGATTGAGCTTCTTGCCTGATTATTCCTTAAAGAATATTGCATTCAGAAAACTATTTAAACAAAATTAACAAAAAGCGCAAAATGAGTGAAAAAACCAAAATAATTGTAACATCTGCACTGCCTTATGTAAACAATGTTCCGCATCTGGGGAATATGGTCTGTGTTATCAGTGCAGATGTATACACAAGATTCTTGAGGTCAAAAAATGTTGATGTAATTTCTGTCCTTGGAACTGATGAGCACGGCACAACAACAGAAACAAAGGCAATAGAAGAGGGAATAACGCCAAAACAGGTATGTGAGAAATACTTCAAGATACATAAAAAGATTTATGAATGGTTTGGATGCTCATTTGACTGCTTTGGTAGGACTTCATCAAAGGAAAACCTTGAGATAACACAAGATATATTCAAAAAACTAAACAAGAATGGCTTTATAAAAAAAGATATTCTTGAGCAGGCATACTGCCCAAAATGCAAAAAATTCCTTGCAGACAGGTTTGTTGAGGGCATATGCCCTAAATGCGGGTATAAAGATGCACGCGGAGACCAGTGCGAGAACTGCGGGGCATTATTAAATGCAACTGAGCTTGTTGATGCAAGGTGCAAAATATGCAAAACAAGGCCAGTCACAAAAAAAAGCGAGCATTTGTTTATTGACCTGCCTAAGCTAGCCCCAATGCTTGAGAAATATATAAAAAAACAGGCTGTAAAGGGCAGGTGGTCGCAAAATGCAAAGACAATGACAGAGGCATGGCTAAGGGATGGTTTAAGGCCAAGATGCATTACACGCGATTTAAAATGGGGAATTCCAGTGCCTTTAAAGGGCTTTGAAAAAAAGGTTTTCTATTCATGGTTTGATGCCCCTATCGGCTATATTTCCATAACAAAGGAATGCAGAAAAGACTGGAAAAAGTACTGGTTTGGAAAAAATGTAAAGCTAGTGCAGTTTATGGGAAAGGACAACATACCGTTCCATACTGTCCTGTTTCCTGCATCCCTGATTGGAACAAAGGACAGTTATATTTTGCTGGACAGGATTTCATCAAATGAATACATAAATTATGAAGGAGGCCAGTTCTCAAAAAGCCGCAGCCTTGGCGTTTTTGGCGATGATGCAATTAAAACAAATATTAAGGCAGATGTATGGAGATATTACATTATGGTGAACAGGCCTGAAAAAGCTGACACAGACTTCTCATGGCAGGACTTCCAAAGCAAGATAAATAATGAGCTTGTTGCAAACCTTGGCAATTTCATTAACAGGGCAGTGTCTTTCATAAATAAGTTTGCTGAGTCAAAGATTCCTGATGCAAAATTAGATAAAAATGATAAAGCTTTTTTGGATAGCATAAAAAAAGAGATTAAAAATACAACAGAACTTCTTGATGATATACAGCTGAAAGATGCACTAAAGAATATAATGCATATTTCAAGGCTTGGCAACCAGTATTTCCAGGAAACAGAGCCATGGAAAACTATAAAAGATAATAAGGCTAAAGCAGAGACTTGCTTGGCTTTATGCATAAATATTGCAAAGGACTTAGCAATAATGATAAAACCTTATCTGCCTAAAACATCTGAAAAAATATTCAAACAGCTTAATATAAAAGAAAAAAATTGGGATGATTTGGGAAAGTTATCTCTTAAGAAAGGGCATAAGATAGGAAAGGCAGATCCGTTATTCAATAAGCTTGAAGACAAGTATGTAAAGAAATTCAAAAAAGAATTTGAAGGGAAGAAAGCGGAAGAAAAAGGAGATGAAAATCCCAAAGAGCTATTTTCAAAGCTTGATTTGAAGGTTGCAAAGATTATTTCTGTTAATGACCATCCTGATGCTGACAAACTGATTGTTTTAAAGATTAGCCTTGGAACAGAGCAAAGGCAGATTGTTGCCGGAATAAAGGAGAACTATTCAAATGAAGAGCTTAAATCAAGGAATATTGTTGTTGTAACAAATTTAAGACCGGCAAAGCTAAGGGGAATTGAAAGCAATGGCATGCTGTTAGCTGCTGTTGAAGAAAAAGAAGGTAAGGAAATTGTAAAGCTTCTTTCAGCAGAAAAAAGCTCTGCTGGTGATGATGTTTTTGTTGAGGGAATTAAAAAAGAGCCAAAGGCCTGTGTTGAATTCAGTGAGTTCAGGGAAATAGAGATGAAAACAGATGCAAATGACCATGTTCTTTACAATGGAAAATTGCTCAGGACAGAAAAAGAAAAAATAACAGTTGAGGGCATTGGCAGGGGGGCCCTTGTGAGATAAATTAATTATTTTTTCTGTTTTTAATTGTTGATAATTTTTTCCAGTTTATTATGCAGGATTTCCGGTATTTTTTGGCTATAGTTTATTAATATCTTTTTTATTGTTAGTTTATGAGAATAAGGGATATCTCAAAGGAGAATAGGCCAAGGGAAAGACTAAACCTTTGCTGTGAGGTATTGGTTTAGCTGGAATTCTCTAACAATTTTTTTAAAAGTTTTATTATATGCTCAAACTCTAATTTGTTTATATCAATAATCTTTTTTTACAAAAATACCATCATAAGAAACCCTATTTCGAATATTCTTAAGCTGGTGAATGATTTTGGCTTCATATTCATATTCTGGAAAGTTTTGCTTGAAAAAAGAAATAAGGCATTCATGGTTATCTGATTTAAGATGATTCTTTAATAACAATGCTGTAAGCAGCTCTTTTATAATCTCATAATAATCTGATGCTATTACAGAAGCTGTTTCCTGGTCAATTTTTATGCAC
>CAYOHL010000029.1:0-11120 GCA_964403775.1 uncultured Methanosarcinales archaeon | reverse complement strand
AAGTATTTCTTAAGGTAAAAAAAACTTAGCATATTTCTGGGGAGCTAAAGATAAGTTTTGATTTGGATTTTTCTTATTTAGCTACTTTTTTATCTTCTGCTGGTTTTTTTCTTTATTCTTTGTTTCCTTGGATTCTCCTTTTTTTAGTGTTTCTGTTTTTTCTTCTTTCTTTTTTTCTGTTTTCTTTTCAGGCTGTGTTTTATCTTCTTTTTCTGGTGTTGTTTTCTTTTGCTTTTTTTCTTCTTTTAACTTTTCAACAGGCGCCCCAACAAGCTCTGCTTTAACCAAGCCGTCATCATACTTTTCAGCCTTGACCTTAAGCTTGTGGGGCGGATTCTTAATTCCATGCTCCCAAACCTTTAGGTTAAGGTATTTTCCAAGCTTGATGTTATCTGATTTCATATGCTTTGCCAGGAATTCCTTTAAGGCTTTTATTGTTTTTTTTGCCCTCTTGTACTTTGGAGATTTCTGGAACTCCCTTCTTAATGGGATAATATATTCTCTCTCAACTACAACCTTTGATTTCTCTTCTTTTTTTGCCATTTTCCTATGCCTTTGTCTTTGTCCTTCTCCAAGAGCGCTTTATCTCAGTGTGCCTTCCAGGATGGATTCTTCTTCCCTTTCCATATATCCTCATAACTGTCCAGAAAGGGGCCCATCTGGTCTGCTTGTGCAGTCTTGCAAGCCTTAGCTTTCTGCTTAAATGTTTGTATCTTGCCATCTTACTTTCTTATCATTCTGAACTTGTGTTTTTTTGGCTGTAGCCTCATTAAAAGGTTTTTTAATGCCTGATCATCAACTGTTTTTATCTGGTTTGTTTGAATTGCCTGCCCTAATAAAACAAGCAGCTGAACTGCCAGCTCAGGATGTGCTGTTTTTAAATTGCCGTATCTTTGCAATGCTTTTTTTGTCAATGCTTTTTTAACCAAGAGCTCTAGCTGGGATATCTGCTCCTGTACTTCTGCTTCCTCTGGGTCAAGTTGCTGCTGTCTTTGAAGTTCCTCAAGTTTTTTCCTTTTAAGCTCATCAATATCATTCATTTTTTTGCTTTTTCTGCCAGCTCAGCAGCAGTTGGTATTTTTTCCTTTGGCTTTTCTTTTTTTTCTTCTGCTGGTTTTTTGATTTTTTGTAATTGCTCGGTTTTGATATGCTGTTTTTTTAGTTCTGGTTTTTTCTCAAGGTTTTCTGGTTTTTTTATTATTTTTTTCTCTTGTTCTTTATCAACTTTCTCTGCTTTTTTCTTTTCTTTTTTAAGTTCAGTGGGCTTTGGCATTGCTTGTGGTTTTTTGCCGGAAAGCTGGGCAGCAACCTTGTCAAGGAGAGATACTCCCTTTGGGCTGATTATTCTTCCTTTATGAGTGCCTTTTTCTGCTTTTTTTACAAGCCCTGCCTCTTCAAGCTGCTGCAGTATTGTTCTTATTATTTTTCCAGAGCCCTTATAAAATTTTTCCGGCTTAACACCCCTGTCTTTTTTGCCGCCATATTTTGACCTTAGCTTTGAAACACCTATTGGTCCTAAGATATAAATTGTTCTTAAGATAGCAGCAGCCCTTACATGCCACCAGTCATCTCTTGCCGGAGCCCTTTCTTTGTGGGCTCCTGTCTTAACAAATTCTGACCATATGGGGGCTTTAATAGATTGTATTTTTTTAAGCTCTAACGCTGTTTTTTCTATTAATTCACCTTGATCAACATTATAAATGCTTTTCATTAAAATCACTCCATTATTCAACTGTATTATTTAAAAATAAAGGTTTAAAAGTCCCTGATTAGCCTTTTAAACAAATTAGTTTAAAACAAAACTATTAAACCTATTAAATAAAGCTTATTTAATATTATGCTCTAGAAAACCAGAAAACCAAGATTATTTAAAAAGCTTGTGTTTGTTAATCAAGAAATATGCCTTAATTCTGAAAATTATTTATTATGCCATCAATTTTTTTATAAAGCTCACCAATAGTTTTATCATTGATAATCAGTACATCTGCCATCTTTATGCATTTCCTGACTTGCTGAAGCCCTTTTTTCTCTGTGCTTTCATCTAGCTCTTGGTTTTTAAAGGCTTCAAATGTCTTTTCCTCGCCTGGTTTGGCTCTTTCTAAAGCCCTTTCAAACCTTAGCTCAATAGGCGCATCAACTGCAATCAAAAAAAGGTTTTTTTGTTTTTTTAGCTCAGCTATCTCGCCAGGATGCCTTATGCTGCTTATAACCATGTTCGGATTTTTTATTCTCTTTAATGCCCTAAGAGCAAGTATATTATCCCCAAATTTCTTTCTTAACTCATTGCCCATATTAAACAAATTTCTCCTTGAATGACTAAGCCCTTTTTTTGTCAATTCTTCCCTTATAATATCAGAAAGAGAAAGATGCTCGTAACCTTTTTTAACTAAATAGTTTGCAATGGTTTCCTTTCCAGAGCAGTTTGTTCCTATTATTGCTATGATCATCCTTATGCTTTTAATATTGGATTATTTAAATATTTTATTAAACCATAGCCAATAAAAAACAAAAGTTTTATAAGGAAAAGAATTATAAAATATCAGAAAGAGGTTGTTATGCCAAAAAAAAGATTTGAGATAAGCACCTTTGAGCTGATGGTGCTGATAGTTGGATGTGCAGCAGTTATTCTTGGATTTAACCTTATCAACAAAGTTTATATAACAGACTATACAATGGGCTGGCCAATGGTTACCTCAATATTCACATGGCTCATACTCCTTGTTTTGTTTATCCTGCTGAGCATAAATGTTGACTCCACAAGAAACACATTGAAAGAGATAACAGAAATCAAGAATATTATCAATAACCTGGCCAAAAAGAGAAAATAGGCCTGAGAGGATATATAATCTTAATTATTGATGTCCTCCAAGTTTATTATGGTCTTACTAATCTTTATGGAGTCATCCAGGGCTATTCTTGGGCAGGCTGTGTTGACAAAACATTCAATAAATGGGAAGTTTTCCAGCTGGCCAAAGTCAATTGTGTCAAATACTAAAAAATAAAAATTCTTGTCTTTGAATTTGTTTTTAAGCTCAAAAGCTTTTTTTAACTGCTCCTGGCCAGGCTTTGTTGTTACAATTACTCCTATTTCATTTGAGCTCAGAAATTTAATCAATGCTCCTTTTGTTTTTTTGTTTATTTTTTCAGCCTGTTTTTTATCTAGTCTGCTAAATTTTTCAGTCAGAGGATTAAATGTAAAAACATCTTTCTTGGTTTTCAATGAAATTGCAGCTGGATGAAACAAGCCAGAGCCAATGTAAAGAAATGCATCAACTTTTTTTTCAACAGAAACAGCTGCTTGGACATCACAGCCAAGAATTTGACCATTGTATTTTGTATGCTTTCCTTTGCCTAAAAATACTTTTCTCCTATATTTCTCTAATTGAGACTTAACTTCCTTAACTTGTTTAATGAACTGAACTGTTGTAACTAATCCTATTTTTTCAGGCAGTTTTAAAACATGCTTTCCAATAAGAACAGGATTGTTGTATCTTGCTTCTATAAACATTAGCTTCATATCTTAAAGAAAAAGGTTATTTGTTTTTAAATTGTTCTATTTTAATATATCATAAAAGGCATCGAATATTGGCTTGTCTGTTGTTATAATGTGGAAGTCAACTCCAAGCTCATCGCATAGTTTTGCTATCTTTGATATATGGTCTTCAAGCCTCTGCTTATAACCAAACCTAAGTCCTGGATTTACATATGTCCTTAGTATATTCTTTGTTTCAGAGTCCTTAAGCCTGAAATCCCCGCTAAACAAAAGCTCCCTCTCAACAGGATCTAAAACCTGCATTATCTTCATATCATGGTCACCCAACATAAATAGGCCTTGTTCTATCTCCTCAATATCAAACAAAAAGTCAGATATTATCACAACAAGGGCCCTTGAACCAATCATTTTCTTGTATTTGATCATTGCATCCTTGAATTTAGAAAAACCAGTCAGCTTTATGCTGTTCAAGTGACTAACCATTTCTGCAAGATGGCCCATGCCTCTTTTTGACTTAAATGTTTCAAGCTCTTCTGAAAAGGTTGAGAATTGAAATTTCTCATTTTCCTTCATTGTCAAATAAGCCATTCCAACACCAAGCATTGAGGCATAGTCAAACTTTGTAACGCCCTTGCCAAAGTTCATGCTGGCACTATGGTCAACTATTATATGTGTTGTAAGGCTTTTATCCTCTTCATATCTCTTGATGTAAAGGTCATCTGTCCTTGCAAAGATTCTCCAGTCTATTGACCTGAAATCATCCCCTGTAGAGTAAATCCTGTGGTCTTTTATTGTTATGCCTCGGCCATGTATAACAGAACGCCTCGCGCCTGTATAGCTTGATGTAACCCTTTTCTTTATAACGAGATTAAACCTGTCAAGCTGAGACAGAAACTCTGTTGTTATCATTTTACCTTGCTTAAGAGCTCCTTTATGGCATCATCTGTTGACATTCCCTTTCTCTCAGCCTCAAAATTCAGTATTATCCTGTGCCTTAATATTGGGTAAGCCATTGCATCAATATCCTCTTTGCTTACATAGTTTCTTCCCTTTACAACTGCCCTTGCCTTTGATGCAAGTACAAGGCCAATAGAGGCCCTTGGCGATGCCCCATACTCTATTATGTCAGGTCTTTTTCTTGTTTCAGTAACTATATTCACAATTCTGTGCTTAAGGTCATTTGCTATTGGAACCTGCCTTACCAGGGTTTGCATATGCATGAGATGTGCCTTATTCAATAATGCCCTTACCTTCTGCTCTTTGAGCTCAAATGCATATCTGTTTACTATTTCAACCTCTTCATCATAGCTTGGATACCCTATCTTAATTTTAAGCAAAAACCTGTCTGCTTGGGCCTCTGGAAGTGGATATGTTCCCTCCTGCTCAATGGGGTTTTGTGTTGCAAGAACAAAAAATGGCATATCAAGCCTGAATGTTGTATTTCCGACAGTAACCTGCTTTTCCTGCATTGCCTCTAATAAAGCTGATTGTGTTTTTGGAGTTGCCCTGTTGATCTCATCTGCAAGCACAATATTTGCAAACACTGGTCCTGGCTGAAATTTGAAATTTCTCTTTCCAGATGTCTCTTCAATAATATATGTGCCTGTTATGTCAGACGGCATTAAGTCAGGGGTATTCTGTATTCTGCTGAATTTAAGGTCCATCAGCTGGGCCATTGTTTTTATAGCCAGGGTTTTTGCCAGACCAGGATAACCCTCTAGCAGCGCATTTGCATCACATAATATTGTGATAATAATCTGCTCAACAACCTCTTTCTGCCCAACAACTATCTTTCCTATCTCTTTGTATAAACTATCAAAAGTTTCCTTGTATTTTTCCATTCCCAATACACCTCATTTTAATTTAAATTTTATCCTTTTGCAAGCTTTAAAAAATATGTTTTTACAAGCTCCTGCTCCTCTTCCTTTATTTTTTCCTCATAAACATCAGCTGTTGCTATAAACACCTCATCTGGGAAAAGCTCCTCAAAATCTTTTCTTTCCGGCTCCTTTACCTCATTAAGGTTTATCTCATAGCCTGCCTGTTTTATTATCATATCAATATTTTCATCACCCATCTGGGCAAGGTATGCATCACCAAATACGCTCTCACTTTCCCCAGAGCCGACTATTCTCTCAAGACCCCTTTTTCCAGCATCACTTTCATTGCCGCCAAGCCCATATACAAAGTCAATAGCATTATCAGCTATATTCTTGAAATTAAAAGACAAGTCAAACCGCACTGAAAATATTATTAAAAAGCACAGGATTATGCTTAATAATATCTTGTAAGACATTTTTTTCTGATTAAAAAAAGATGTTACCTCAACCTTTTTAATATCTCTTATAATATCAGACTTCAGCTCATCAACAACAGGATTTTCCATTTTTATGTTATCTGCTGCTGTTCTCAGCCGTTCATTGAGAAGCGAGTACTTTTTTTCAACATCCCTCAAATGTTTTTTTCTGATTCCTTTATATGAGAAGATTATAAAATATAATGCTGCAGGAATTAATGAATATGTCTGGTAAAAATTAAAAAAAGACAAAAGAAGGTAAAGGACCAAAAATATTAAAAATGCATTTAAAAAGCTACTAAATAAGATGATATTGTTAAATGTAAAATTTATCTCTTTTAAAACATTATTAAATTTTTTCATTTTTTATGGGCATGTGCATGTAGCCAGCTGGGCATTCAGGCTTGCTATTTCATGATTTAAGTTAGTTATATCTGCTCTGAGCCCTGATATTGTTGTCATTGCAGCGTCAAGCTCTGTCTTGGCAGTTCTAAGCTCTGCTTCTGCAACAACCAATTCTGCTCTTTTTTTCGTTAATTCACTTGTTTTTTCTGCCAGCTGTTTCTGCAGAGTTGCTTTCTCACCTTCCAATTTTTCCTTTTCAGTTTTTAGGCCTGTGTACTGGATGCTTAATTCTTTTTCTCTTTCTTCCTTAATATTAAGCTCATAACTTGTCTGCTCAAGCTTTGCCCTCTCTGTGCTGAGTGTTGACGAAATATTCCTTAAATCATCAAGTTTAAGTTTGTAGTCCATGTACAAATCCTTAAACGTTGTCTGGTAGTAGATGCTTAGGCCAGCAAGAGATATTAATGTTGCAACTAATAAAAAGAAAAAACCAAAGTTCACATTTCTTTTCATATATGCCATATTATCAACCTGTTGTCAATTATCATTTATATAGGTTTCCTATTTTCCACAATCCTCCTTACAGAGACCTCTAACAGGAATATGCATAATGCTGTTAAAACAAGAACCCATGTGTAGCTTTTTTCATCTATTTTTTTCCTTATTGAATTGTCTATAACAAAATTAACTATTGCTGTTGTGTTGTCCTTGTCAAATATTCTTCCATTTGTGATGCTTACAAGGTCTATAAGATTGGGGTTTATGCCAAGCTCCTCATATTCTCTCTTATAGTTAACAGCCATTGATGCATCAAAAAAATCATGGAATCCTGCTATCTTTGGAACAAAGCTTGTCCTATAAAGGTTCTTGTCTATCTTTGAAAATATGAAATCATTAAGAACCGGCTCTGTTTTTGAGACAACATTTATCTGGGCGACATCATTAATTCTTGAATCCTTAAGCTTTACATCAAACTCCTTGCTTCTGCCTGGGTCACCAATTGCCCAGTTAACCATTCTGGTTATGAGTTTTGAGTTTTCCTTGTTTAAGAGCTGGCCAGCCCATATTTCCGGATCTGTTGTTAATGCAGCAACCCTGCCAAGACCAAAGCGCCATACACTAACTATTGGGTTTGTGTTTTGGGTTGCTACAAGCATTCTTGCTGAGCTTTTTGGAACAACCTGGTTAAAGCCAGTTATTTTTGCATTTAAGCCAAGGTTTTGTGTTACAAAGTGGTTTGAGTCCAGTATTAAAAGACCCATTACATCAGCCTCTTCCTCCTCATATTCCCTGCTGAATATAATATTTAATTTCTGCGCCTCTGTCGGCTCCAAATAAACACCCTGGCCCTTTAATGCCAATTCTTTCATAAACTCCCTGTTGGTATCAAAACCAACACCAACAGCATAGGTTTTTATTCCCTGCGCTGTCATTGATTTTGCCCTTGTAATTGCATCCTGGGGGTATTGTGTTATTCCATCAGATATAATGACAATATTCTTGCTTCCCTTTGCACTTCTGAGCATATGTTCTGCCCTTATCAGGCCAGCGGAAACAAGGGTTCCTGCGCTATATCCCCCGCATTGAACAGTAGCTATTGTATGGTTTATGTCTGGCTTTTCCATTATTGGTGAAAGGGGGGATATTAAATGGGGATTAAAATCAAAGGTCAAAACGCCAATATTGTCTTCAGGCCTTAAGCCGCCAACAATCTGGGTTGCAACTGCCTTTTCCACATCTATTTTTGTGTTTTTGCTTCCACTACCAAAAGCCGAGCATGTTGTTCCTGAAACATCAATCACAATTATTACATTCATTCCGCTTTCCTCTTCCTTTCCAGCAAGACCAACTTTAACAGGCAGCAGGGTTTCAAAGACTGAATTTTCATAGTTGCCATAGTCAAATGAGTTATCACCGCCAATAACCACAAGACCATTTCCATCTGCTACATAATCAGTTAAGGCATCTGTGTTTTTTTTGAGCCAGTTTTCATGTATATCATATAAAACAACAGCAGAATATGCACTAAGGTCTTCCGGCATATAGCTCTTTTTTGTAACATCATAAACTGTTTCCATGATGTTTGTTATCTTTGCATCTTTTTGTGAAATAAAAAGTATCTTTGGCTTTGGCAAAACATGTAGTGTTTTATAGTAAACATTGTTCTGCATAAAATAATCATTTGCTGTTATTGATGCCTTTATTTTGTGATAACCTGTCTGCAGCATTTTCTTAATCTCAAATGTTTTTGTACCAGTGGCCTGCTCATCTATCATGACAGCATCATCAACTGTCACCTTAATATTGTAGTCTAGTGATAAAGGACCAATTTGCTTTACATCGATGTAAAATAAGGCCTCTGTTCCAAATATCAGTTCAGAGGGGCCATCAATTGTCACAACAAGGTCTGTTTTTACTGGCTTGATATTTAATGAGCTGATTGTTGTGTTTAATGTTGAGGCAAGCATCATCACATCACCTAAATTAGTTCCCTTGTTATTGTTTCCATCGCTAATTAATAACAGGTTGTCATTTCCTCTCATGTTGTTAAGCAGGCTGTCTCCTATTGGTGATGCATCTCCATGGGCAATATATTTTATTGCTGTTGGAATATCTTTTTCAAGACTAAGTTTTAAGTTAGTGGCAACATCCTTCTCAAAAATCTCAAATGATGTTGAATTGTCTGCAAGTATTGTTAAAGATGGACTGCCTTGGACAGTTTTTTCCTCTAAGGTGAATGGGGATGCTATTGCTATTATCAAAATTGTAAAAATTAGGCATCTTGACATTGCTATTAGTATTCTTGAAAGCCTTTTGCTTTTTTCATGCTCTTTTTTTTCTTTTTCTGCTGTAAACTTAACAAAGGTTTTTCTAATGAGGATTATTAGTATGATTATTGCAGGCAAGCATAAAGTCAGTACATATGGGTTCTTGAAATAGATAATCATAAATCACCCCTCATCTTTATGTAAAATATCTCAAAAAATATTATAATCATTGCAAAGACAATTAGATAAATGTCAAGGTTTAAAACAACCTTTTCCTCGGATATTCCAGAAACAAAACCAGTTTCATCAAAAGCTATTGTCTCCTTTGCTATGTCAGACTCATATTCATCAAGAAGGTTTACTGCAATCTTATTGCCATTTTCATAGATTCCTACTTTGCCTAACAATGGTTTTTCATGTATCCTAAAGTTGTAGTCATTTATATTGCCTGTCTCAGCAAGAAAGTTTAATAGATGATTCCAGAATATTGGGTAAGATGTCTGTGTTTTGAAATCTGTCTCTTCATCAATAAATCCATAATAAAATATCTTGCCTTTGCCCCTTTCTCCCAAAGCTGCCAGCGGGCTTGAGTCATCTGCTTCTATAACAGAGATTGTGTTGTTTTTTGGAGTTGCCTTAAAATATTTTTTTAGTGATGCAAAACATTTATTATTCTCAAACTGCTTTGTGAATTCATTTATGACCTTTGCACAGGCTTTTGTATTATTTGCTTTTTCATCTAGCTCAACAGGCAGAAGCCATGATACGCCTATCTGGTTTAAATCGTCCTGTGCTGTGATTATAAAGCTTTTTCCGTTTTCAACCTCCTTTGAAATCTCCTCAAGCGTCCCTGGGAGAATAAGATTTCCGCTTATATCGCTTATTATTATAATCTCATTCAACTCAATGCCCTGGACTATTGGCGGTTCTGTAATCTGTAGGTTAACATCCTTTGATGACTGCAGTGCCTTTATAAGATAGCTTGTCTTTGCATTTGTTATCAATAGAACATTAATCTGCTTTTTTTCAGGAGCGCTTATATAAACAGTGTTGTCAAGCTTGAAGTCATCATCTGAGTTTATTGTAATTTCACTAATTCCAGTAGGTGTCCCAAAATCAAATATTTCTGTTGATTTTGCTGTTATTTTCTTTGACTTTGTTTCTAAAGCAGAGCCATCCTTAACAATGGCTGCTGTTATTTCTGCATCATCATCATTGAAATTCTTTACATATGCTATTGTATTGTATTTGTCAATAATAAGGTCTATAATGCCAATGTTTTTTGCATTGTTCCATGTGCTTATAAACTCAACATCAATGCCCTTTGAGGAGAGAATTCTTTTTACCTTTAATAGCTCGTTTATATCCTCAACTATAAAGTCACTTATAACAATAATCCTTCCCTTTCTCTCACCAAGCAAGGAGTCTGCTTCATAGAGCGCGGCTTCAATATTTGTTTTTGTGTCTTTTGGCTCTATTGTTTGGAGTAATGATAATGCCTGGTTTTTTGCTCCATGCTCTAAAATAGTTTCAGGGCTTTCAGAAGCAACTATTATGCTTATTTTGCCCTCCAGATAGCCTTTTGCTATGTTTATTGAGCTTTCAAACCTTGTCTTGCCATTAACAGCTGTCTGGGAGCTTGCGCTTGCATCAATTATAATAACCGTGTTCTGTGATGTAACTGCCTCAGATGTTATTATGTAGGGGGAGGCAATTGAAAAAGCCATTAGTGATAGTGCCAATAGCTGCAACAGAAATACGAGGTTCCTTAGTAATTTCTTGAAAAAAGAGTGCTTTGTTGTATCTTTCTGGTTTTTTATCAGAAACATAAGCGACGGAATAATTTTTTCAACTGGCTTTGGTCTTCTTAAGTAGATTATTATCAAGGGTATGAGGCTTAGAAAGGCATACAGACCAAGGGTATTAGCTAGCTGCATCAGGCACCTCTTTTATGAACATGTTATGGTTTTTAAAACACAATCTATATTTAAATATTCACTTTTTCAGGACAGATTAAGATAATGACTGAAGTTCGTACATTAAAACCATTAATGCAGAATTTAATTTTTTAAAGCAACAAAATTTCTCCCACTTATCTGTGTCAATGCCCTCTGGAATAAGATTATCCCCTTGGGAATTACCTTTGATTTGTTCAAATTTTATTGTTTTTATTATATAATCAACATCTTGATTGTCAAGAACATGCACATCAGAGGGT
>CAYOHL010000028.1:0-11338 GCA_964403775.1 uncultured Methanosarcinales archaeon | reverse complement strand
ACCAGCTTGTTTTTCCTGAATCAGAGCACCATGTGAAGATAACAAGGATTGTCTTTTTCAGGGGCAAGTTTGCAAGGATGATAATTGACCTGTTTGTGTGAGAATGCCTAAAAAGAAAAACCAAAAAAAGAGAAAACCAGGAAAAAGGATTAAATTAAAGGAAAAGCTGCTGAAAAGCAGTTTAAAAGCCCCTGCTTACAAAAGGCAAAGAACTAATGAAGCAAAATTCCTAATAGCAGTTCTTTTTGTTTTGGTAATCCTTTTCTTTGCCTCATCCTTCTACAACAGATACAAAATGAAATCAGAGGCAGAAATCATCATCAGCAAAATAATTGTTGGAGATGAGGTTGATGAGCAGGCATTAAGCAGTTTAATGAGCAAAGATTACAATGAGCTTAAGAAAGAGCTCGGAATAACAAAAAACTTTCTGATTCATTTTGAGGACGAGGATGAAACAGTCATCCCAATCGGGGAAATGTACTGCTTTGGCTATGAGGAAGCAGCCCTGAATGGATGCAGGAGTTAATTCTAAACAAATGCCTTAATAATCTGCCTAATATTTAAACTATTAAAGTTGTTCTTGACTATCGAAAAGTTTATATATATGTTTTCTATTTAAGAATAATAACATCTTAAAATTGGAGGCAGAGGTGGAAAATGAAAAAAGAGATATTGTTTGGAGGAATTGTTCTTTTATTGCTTTTGGCAAGCGGATGTAAGCTTACAGAAACAAAATATGTATGCCCAGATGGCTCTATTGTTACCAACCTAGATGATTGCCCTGGGGAGAAGGAAAAAGAAGAAGGGCTAGTAACTGAAATATCAGAAGAGACTGAGGAAGAAGTTGAAGAAGAAGCAGTGGAATTAACAAAAATAACAGTCAAGGAAGGAGAACTGGTGTTTCTAAAGCCTGAAACCGAGGATCCAGATTCAGACCCTATTTTGTACACATTTAGTGAGCCATTAGACAAAGACGGCAAATGGCAGACAAAGAAGGGAGATGCAGGAAGCTATGAGATAACTGTAACAGCAAGTGATGGCAAATTAAAAGATACGCAAAAAATTTTATTGGTTGTTGAAAGTGTAAACAAACCACCAGTGCTTAAACCAATTGCTGACATAACAGTCAATGAAGGAGAAACAGTGAGGTTTGAGCCAGTTGCAACAGACCCTGACGGCGATAAGGTAA
The DNA here is from genome assembly GCA_964403775.1 of uncultured Methanosarcinales archaeon. Taxonomy (GTDB): domain Archaea; phylum Nanobdellota; class Nanobdellia; order Woesearchaeales; family CG1-02-33-12; genus CG1-02-33-12. The sequence continues at coordinate 10,149 of CAYOHL010000028.1, read as the reverse complement.
CAATAACATACTCTGGCTGGATGACAGAGGCAATCTATACAACAAACTATGATGATGCAGGAACACATATTGTTACTGTAACAGCAAGCGATGGCAAGGAATCAGTAAGCCAGGATGTAATAGTGACTGTCAATGATGTAAACAGGCCGCCAAAGATTGTAAAGATTGTACAAGGCTAATTATTTTATTTTTTTATATTTCTTTTTTACTCCTTTTGAATACTAAAAAATAGAAAGCTTTTTATATAATCAAATATTTTGATTAATAAAATGAAAAAATTAATACTAATTTTTATAATTTTACTCCAGCTTATTTTGGTTAGGGCAGAGATAACCACAATAACAGTTAATGAGGGAGACCTTGTAAGCCTCAAGCCAGAGGCAATAGACGAGGATATGGATAATATTACTTATAGCTTCAGCCAACCCTTAGATCAAAACGGGGAGTGGCAGACTGGCTATGATGATGCTGGCGAATACAAGATTACTGTAACAGCAAGCGATGGCAGATTAACAGACACCCAAGAGGTTTTGTTGACAGTCAAGGATGTAGACAGGGCCCCTTTTTTTGAGCCCTTAAATGACGCCTTTGTTAATGAAAATGAGCAACTAATCCTTAATGTTACTGCAACTGACCCTGACGGCGATAAAATAACTTATATGGCAGTTGACATGCCAGATGGTTCTAGTTTTATTAATAATGAGTTTAAATGGACGCCTAGCTTTGATACAGTAAAAAAAAACTGGTTTGAAAAGATAATCACAAGGATTCGTATTCCTTACAAGCCAAAAAGGAATTTCTTTGTGACATTTATTGCCAAATCAAATGATGTTGAAACAAAACAAACTGTTAAAATAACTGTTTATGAGACAAACAGGGCTCCTGTGCTTGAGAAAATAGGGGCAATAACAATTAATGAGGGAGAAACACTAAGGCTTGAGCCAGTTGCAGCAGACCCTGACGGGGATATTTTGAGGTATTATTATTTTGGCTTTGCAAACAAGAAAAAGCGCGAGATTGGGTATGATGAGGCAGGGACGCATTATACAACTGTCTTGGTATCAGACGGCTATCTTAGCGATTCAGAAAATATAAGTATAATAATCAAAGACACAAACAGGGCGCCAATCCTTAAGCCAATCAGCGATATTGATGTTGATGAGAACACTTCAATAGAATTCAGGATTTATGCAACAGACCCTGACGGGGACAGCATAAACCTTTCAGTTGAGAATGCACCAAATGGCTCCAGCTTTGTTAATGGCACTTTTAGCTGGATGCCTGGTTTTGATACTGTTGTGGGTGAAAATAAAAGGGATTTTGCACTCACTTTTATTACAAATGATGGCGAGATAAATACTAAGGAAAACATGACCATAAGGGTGTATAATAAGAACAGGAACCCGGTAATAATAAACGCAAGCCCAGAAGCATTCATAAATGTCTATAAAAATACAATAGTTGATTTCAGGGTTGTTGCTGATGATTTAGACAATGATGCCCTGACATATACATGGAAATTTGGTGTTTTTGAGAAATACACAGGAGCAGATATGCATAGGAGAAGATTTACAATACCAGGGACAAAGCTAGTTCAAGTTATGGTTTCAGATGGGTTTGAAACAACAACCCATAATTGGGTGGTTAATGTTTTTGAACCAGAAAAAGAAAAACCTGTTAAGCCTATTGAAAAGCAGGTTTACAGAAAATATACCATAGAAGGCTAAATTTAATTTTTTACTCAACAATTTAAAATAAAGCTGCTGTGTTGCATGACTAACAAATTTTAACAGAGGTATTTTTAGGTTGTACTAGTTATATACTGCCTCAACAATTCAACAATAATTCATTATAAGCCCAAAACTTTATCTTAGCTTCATTATACATATTTCTAACCTTCTTGCTAGTTACAAACTCACCAAATATCCTTTTTACAGCAGAAAATATGCCTTCCGTAGCTAACCATCTTAATCCGTATCCTTTTTGTTTAACCCATCTTTTATGACCTAATTTCTTATATTCAATAACACACTTTTTTCTCAAAAAACTACTTCTTGCTTTTAAACTGGCATTCTTTCTTATTTTAATAACAGGCTCTATTTTTAACTTATCACATAAATTAAATGTGTCTCTGCAATCATGAAGACCATCACCAAGAAGCTTTTTAACGTTCTTCTTGTTTTTTCTTAGCATGCCTCTTGATGACTTTTTTTCTTCTAGATCTTCATTTCCAACTCTTACGTCTACTATTCTTCCTTTTGTATCCCCTAATATAACTACCTTTATCCACCCTTTCCTTACTTTCCATTTTTCCCTCACCCAATCACCTCTGTTACTCACTTTAATTCCAGAGCCATCTGTCCCTACAATTAAGCTGCTGTCTTCTACTTTAAATTCTGGTGTAAGCTTATTAACTCTTCTGCACATTTGTGTATAAGACATTATTGGAAAATTATTAAATTTTGGCGATAAAGCAGCCATTATGCCTTGTAATGCTCTATAATCAAAGCTTTTAGCATGTAAAATAGCGAGAAATTCTATCATAGAATTAGGATAAAGGTAAGGATTGCCTTCTTTTTTGTAATTCATCTCTTTGACTTCATCTAGCCAAGTACTTAGGAATCTTGGGTTAATATAAAATTCTCCTCTTTTAATCAATTTTTTGTTATACAATATCCAATTTCTCTTGTCTTCATATTTTTTCTTTTTCATGGGGTGTTCCTCCACTACCCCCAAACCTTAGTAATATCAATATAAGAAGAAGTATTTAAGAGTTGTGCAACACAGCATTAAAATGCAAAACTATAAAAACAAATAAGATTAATTTAAAGCCATGGAATACAAACAGGTTATTCTCGTAAGAGAGGACTTAAAGCTTGACAAGGGAAAGATGGCTGCACAGGTAGCCCATGCATCTCTTGAGGCTGTTCTTAAGTCAGATAAGGAAATTGTAAAACAGTGGCGCATCAAAGGAATGAAGAAAGTTGTGCTCAAAGTAAAGGATAAGGAAGAACTCTTCAATTTTAGGCAGAATGCAAAAGACAGTAAACTTAAAACTGCTGTAATAACTGATGCAGGAAGGACAAGAATAAAGCCAGGCACAGTAACATGCCTTGCAATAGGTCCTGATGAAGAGGAAAGAATAGATAAGCTGACAGGCAGGCTTAAGATGATGTAGTTAATTGCTGTTTCTAAAGGCATTTTATATTTTTTATTACAGAAATGTTTAAATATAAGCTAAGCACATTTATTTTATTAACTACAATTTATTGTATTTACTGAAAAGGAAATATACTATATATTGTATACTAACAACAATGAGATGTATATTCTGCGGTGAACTTACCCGTGTAACTGACAAGAGGGAATCTTCCAACGGAACAAGAAGGAGAAGGGAATGCTTAAGCTGTAGAAAAAGGTTTACAACCTATGAAAAGCCTGAAATAAAAGAGATAATTATTGTTAAAAAAGACGGAAGAAAGGAACCATTTTCCAGAGAAAAACTGAAAGCCGGAATAATGAGGGCCTGTGAAAAAAGGCCAATATCCGCTGAAAAAATAGATGGGATTGTTGGTAGTATTGAAGAAAGGTTAAGACAAAAAAGAAAAGAGATTAAAACCAAGATTTTAGGCGGGATGATAATCAATAAATTAAAAAAATTGGATAAGGTTGCCTATATTAGGTTTGCATCTGTTTATAGGGATTTTAAGGATGTTAAGGATTTTAAAAAAGAAATAAAGGGGTTAAAATAAAGAGGTTGAAAAATGCTAAAGCACATTAAAAAAAGGGATGGAAAAATAGTAAAGTTTGAAAAGGAGAAAATAGTTAATGCAATATTCATGGCCGGAGAAGCTGTTGGCAAAAAAAACAGGAAAAGAGCAGAAGAACTTGCTGAAAAAGTTGTTAAAATCCTTAGGAAAGATTTTGCAACAAAGATTCCCTCTGTAGAAGATGTTCAGGATATTGTTGAGAAGGTTTTGATTAAGGGGGGGGATGCAAAAACTGCCAAAGCATATGTGATTTACAGAGAGCAGCACAAGAACATAAGGGAGACTGCAAGGCTTTTAAGGGATATTACAATAATTGACGACTATCTTAAACAAACAGACTGGCGTGTAAGGGAAAACAGCAACATGGTTTATTCCTTGCAGGGCCTCAATTTTCATATATCGCAAATTGTGGTATCAAATTATTGGCTGAACAATATATACCCTAAAGAGGTTCGGAACGCCCATATAAATGGCGAGTATCATATCCATGATATAGGAATACTTGGACCATATTGTGTTGGCTGGGATTTGAGGGATATACTGATAAGCGGATTTAAAGGGGTAGTTGGCAAAATAGAAAGCAAACCAGCCAAGCACTTTAATGCTGCACTTATGCAGGTTGTAAATTTCCTTTATACAGTGCAGGGAGAATCAGCTGGTGCCCAGGCTTTGTCAAACTTTGACACAATGCTGGCTCCCTTCATAAAGTATGATAACCTAGGCTATAAACAGGTTAAACAAAGCATGCAGGAATTCCTATTCAACATGAATATTCCGACAAGAGTTGGATTTCAGTGCATGTCAGAAGATACAGAGATTTTAACACCTCATGGATGGAAAACTTATGAAGAGGTTGGAAGGGGGGATATAATAAAGACCTTTAATATAAAAAAAGGGATTATAGAAGATAAAAGAGTAAAAAATGTGTTTAAAAAAAAATATACCGGAGTTATGTACAATCTGCAAAACCGTATACAAGATCAACTTATTTCTCCAAATCATCGTGTGGTAAGAAAAAAATTTCAGAGTAATGAGTATGTTCTTGAATCTGTTGAAGATGTAATGAAGCTGAAATCTCCATTTATAGTGCCTATTGCAGGTAAAAACATCAAAAAAGATATAAACATCTCTGATGAGAAAATAAAGCTTACAGCCTGGGTAGTTGGAGAAGGAAGCATTGAAAAACCTGGCAAAAATTATAGAAGCTGTTATAGGATTAATATTTATCAATCAAAAATTAAAAACCCCAAAAATTATAAAGAAATTAAAAGATTATTGAGCCATTTCAAATTAAAATATTCTGAATACACCCAAAGGGGGCTGGGAAATCCTGTTCAAAGAATAAGATTAAATGCAGAATCATCAAGAAAAATACATCAATGGTTTGATGGTAAGGAGAATATAGGTTCTATTCCAGAAACCTTCTTGAATATGAGCCAACGCCAGTCTGATTTGTTTATAAACACTTATATAAAGGCAGAGGGTTTTGAAAACCGTAAAATCGCAACATCAAGCATAGAAATATTGAACAGCCTGCAGATGATTACAACAAATGCAGGTTATGGCTCAACTATATTAAAAAGAAAACCAACTATAGGGACAAAAACAATTTATGTATTAAGGTTGATTAAACACAATGAGACATACATAAATAAAATAAAAAAAATAAATTATTCTGGTGTAATCTGGTGTCCTAATACCGAAAATGAAACAGTTATAGCAAGAAGAAACAGAAAGGTTTTCATTACAGGCAATACTCCTTTTACAAATGTAACTCTTGATTTAAACTGCCCCGGCTATATGAAAGAGGAAAATATAATAATCGGGGGCCAGCTTAAAAAGGAAAAATATAAGGATTTTCAGAACGAGATGAACTTGTTTAATAAAGCATTTGCAGAAGTAATGCTAGAGGGAGATGCAAAGGGAAGACCCTTCACCTTTCCGATTCCAACTTATAATATAACAAAAGATTTTGATTGGGATAATAAAAATTATGATATTATCTGGGAGATAACTGCAAAGTATGGGTCACCTTATTTTTCAAACTTTATAAACTCTGATATGAGTCCAGATGATGTAAGAAGCATGTGCTGCCGATTGCGTATCAACAAAAGAGAGCTAAAGAAAAGGGGCGGCGGCTTGTTTGGCTCAAACCCCTTAACAGGCTCAATTGGTGTTGTTACAATCAACATGCCAAGAATAGGCTATAAAGCAAAAAATGAGCATGAATTTTTTAAAGAGCTTGACAGATTAATGGAGCTTGCCAAGGAGAGCCTTATAATAAAGAGGAAGATTCTGGAAAGCTTCACACAAAAAGGGCTGTATCCTTACAGCATGTTTTATTTAAGGAACATTAAAAAGGGCTTCAAAGAATACTGGAAAAACCATTTCTCCACAATAGGCCTTATAGGAGTAAATGACTCTCTTTTAAACTTTAAGAACATCAGCATAGCAGACAAAGATGGAAAGGATTTTGCAGAAAAAATATTGGATTTCATGAGAAAAAAGCTGGCTGATTTCCAGGAGGAAACAGGAGATATCTTTAACCTTGAGGCAACTCCAGCAGAGGGCGCCTCTTATAGGCTGGCTAAAATAGACAAGAAAAAATATCCCAATATTAAAATTTTCAACCAGGAGAAATATGACAGGAATTCAGAGCCATATTACACAAATAGCACACAGCTTCCGGTAGGATTTAGTGATGATATTTTTGAGGTGCTTGAACTGCAGGATAACCTACAAACAAAATATACTGGAGGGACAGTGCTTCATGGTTTTTTAGGAGAAAAAATGCCGGGCATTAAGTCTACAAAGTCGTTGGTCAGAAAGATTGCAGAAAATTTTAGGATTCCATACTTCACAATAACCCCCACATTTAGCATATGTCCTGACTGCGGGTATATATCAGGTGAGCATAAAAAATGCCCAAAGTGTGGAAAAAAATGCGAGGTATGGTCAAGGCCTGTTGGTTATTTAAGGCCTGTTGAGCAGTGGAATAAAGGCAAGCAAACTGAATTCAATGATAGGAAAACCTTTGACAAACAGATAAAAGATAAAACCTGAATATGAAAATAGGAGGAATCCAAAAGACAAGCCTTATTGACTATCCGGGTAAGGTTTGCGCTGTTTTTTTTGCATCTGGCTGTAATTTCAGATGCCCTTATTGTTATAACCCTGAACTTGTTTTTAACAAAACCAAATTAATAGATGAAAAATGGATTTATAATTTCCTGAAAGAAAGAAAAAATTATTTGGATGCTGTCCTCTTAAGCGGAGGAGAAATAACAATCCAGCCAGATTTTATTGGATTTGTTAAAAGGATAAAGCAACTTGATTATTCAGTTGGGATAGAAACAAACGGCTCAGAGCCAGATGTTATAAGAGAGCTAATAAGCAACAAATTAGTTGACTTTATTGCAATGGATATAAAATCTGACCTAGAAAATTATGAAAAGGCTGCAGGAGTTAAGCTGGACAATGAAAAAATAAAAAAGAGTGCTGAAATGATAAAAAAAAGCAGTGTTGACTATGAGTTCAGGACAACTGTTGTTCCCGGACTCTTTAATGAGGAAACAGCAACAAAAATCGGAGAATGGCTGAAGGGAAGCAAAAGATATGTTCTGCAGCAGTTTAATAATGATAAAGATATGATAAACAAAAACTTTAAAAGAAAAAAACCATATACAGCTGATAAACTAAAAAAATTCAAAAAAATTCTTGCGCCTTATATAAAGAATGTAATGATTAAAGGGGTATAAATTAATAGCAAACCATGTGCATTAGTTTTTTAAACCAAAAACTTTTAAATAAAGTGATATTCCTTTAAAGACTATGACATGGGCTCGTAGCTCAGCCTGGCAAATTTTGCGAAAAATTTTATAAAAAGCAGGCGGCTCCTAGTCTTCGGCCGGAGCCCGCTTATAAAAAATTTCGCATGTTTAGGCAATAGTAGCAATCGGCTCTTAACCGATAGGTCGGGGGTTCGAAACAGCTTTTTGCTGAGCTGGCACGCAGCTGGTTACGCTCAGTTTACACGCAAAGAGCGGCATTTTTTGCCCTGCAAAAAAGTCACTCGCGCTCGCTAATGCTCGCAAGAGTCATCGGAAGTCCCTCCGAGCCCATTTTTATAAAATTATTAAGGGGAACTATATATGGCAAATAAAAAAAGAACTATAATTGGATGCAGAGAGATTGTATTTCTTACCTTAGGAAACAAGAAAAGAGGCTTTGTTGCAAGGATTGACACTGGCGCCAGGACAAGCTCATTGGACATGCAGCTTGCTGTTGAATTATCCCATTCTAAAATACTTAAAACAAGGATAATTAAATCTGCCAGCGGAGTCAGGTTAAGGCCTGTTATAGAAGTCAAAATAATGCTGGCAGGTAAAAAAATCCTATCAAATTTTACCCTTGCAGACAGGTCCCGTATGAAATACAAGGTTTTGATAGGAAGAAACATTCTTCGCAAGGAAAAGTTTTTAATAGACCCCCTAAAAAAATTACATAAGAAATCAGTTATAATGGAGAACCAATAATGAAAGCAGCAATAATAAGCCTTGAAAGTGAAAGCTCAAAATGGATACTAAAAGCCATGCAGAAATATTTTGAAAGGGTTGACAGCATAAATATCAAGGAAATTGAAGTCCGCTCATTAAAAAACCAAATAGAAATTTTATATAATGAAAAGCCATTGGAAAAATATGACTGTATTTATGCAAGGGGATCTTTTAGATATGCACTAACCATGACAGCAATAACCTCTGCTTTGTTTGATAAAACATACATGCCAATAGCCCCAGAGTCATTTGATGTTGTCCATGATAAATTTCTTACACAGCTGGTGTTGCAAAAACATAAGATTCCCATGCCCAACTCTTATCTTGCCCCGACAATTAACTCTGCAAAAAAGATATTAAGAAAGGTTAATTATCCTATTATTATGAAGTTTCCAAAGGGTACAGGAGGCAAGGGAGTTATGTTTGCTGAATCATTTCCAGCTGCGAGCTCTATACTTGATGCAATAGGACCATTAAAAGTCAAGGTTGTTATACAAGAGTATATAGAGACAAACAGCACAGATACAAGGGCAGTGGTTGTTGGCGACAGGGTTGTTGCCAGCTACCAGAGAAAGGCAACCAAGGGAGAAAAAAGAGCCAATATTCATATGGGCGGAATTGGTGTAAAATGCATCTTAGATGAAAAAACAAAGAAAGTTGCTATTAAGGCAGCAAGGGTCCTTAAAGCAGACATATGTGCAGTTGATATACTTGAAACAAGCCTTGGCCCATTGGTTATAGAGGCAAATCTCTCTCCTGGATTGCAGGGCGTAACAAAATACACAGGCATAGACGTTGCAGATGTTATCGCTAAATTCCTCTATAAAAAAGCAAGGGAATTCAAGGACAAAGACAAGACTAAAGATGCTTCCAAGATATTTAAGGACCTTGGAATAGAATCTACATCAGATGAGCTAAAGCAGATAATAACAAACCTGGACTTCAGGGGCAATAGGATTCTTCTTCCTGAGTTGGTTACAAAAATAACTAAATTTGATGAAAAAGACGAGCTGGTTGTTAGGGCTGATAAAGGCATCCTGACCATAGAGAAAATAAAGAAAGAGGAAAACAAATAATTAACCAAATGATGCTTGCATCTTTATTTTCTGGCGGCAAGGACAGTGTTTTTGCATTATACAGAGCAGTGCAGAAAGGCCATAAGGTTTCTTGTTTAATCACAATAAAACCAGATAAAGCTGACTCTTATATGTTTCATATTCCAAATATTGAATTTGCTAAACTGCAGGCACAGGCACTGGGGATTCCTGTGGTTTACATGGGTTCTTCTGGTGTTAAGGAAAAAGAGCTTGAGGACTTAAAAAATGCAATTAAAATAGCAAAAGAAAAATATAATATAAAGGGAATTGTGTCTGGCGCTCTTGCATCAAATTATCAGGCAAAAAGGGTAAAAAGAATTTGTGATGAATTAAATCTCAAGCCAATAAACCCTCTATGGGGGATTGATGAAGAACAGTATCTTATGGATTTAACCAAGGCAAAATTCAATGTTATAGTAACAGGCATTGCAGCAGACGGCTTAAATAAGGGCTGGCTTGGAAGAAAAATTAACAATAATTGCATTGAGGACTTGAAAAAACTCAGTAAGAAAAGCAGGATTCATATTGCTGCAGAGGGCGGTGAATACGAGACTTTTGTCTTGGACTGCCCGTTGTTCAAAAAGAAAATAAAGATAACAGATTTTGAAATAAACATGGAAAATGAATGCACTGGCCAGTATATAATTAAAGCTATAGAGCTTGTTAAAAAATAGATGTTATATTAATATATCTTAAACAATATTAGTATATTTAAAACAATATTAA
>CAYOHL010000027.1:4395-11780 GCA_964403775.1 uncultured Methanosarcinales archaeon | reverse complement strand
TGAATGTATGCCCTGCACTCCAATTAACAAAAGTGTTCTGGACTTCGATTGTTGGAGCAGTGTTGGCAATAGTAAATGTCTGTATTCCTGTGTTGTTCCAGTTTCCAGCAGAGTCATTTGCATAGAACATCCAGTTGACTTCTGGTTTTCCTGTTGCATTTACTTCCATTGTAACATTGCTCCAGCTAGTCAATGCAACAGCAGAGTCATTTAACCATGAGCCGGAATGATTCCAGCTGAATATGTAATGTGATAGCCCAACAGAATCTGACCATTGTGTGTAGAATAAAACAACATCATTCACTTTTATTTCAGTGTCATTCTTCCCTATGTTTGAAGGTGTTGGCGGTGTTGCATCCAAAGAGAGTATAGCAGCATATACATCAATCCTTGAGTAATTTCTTCCAGAGCCAGAACTATCATCAATCTCTTTTCCAGTAGCATTAAGAACATCTTCTATTTCTTGAGGGTTTATGTCAGTTCCATTATAAAGCCTCACAAATTGTTTCAATAAGGCAGCTGCCCCAGCAACATGCGGCGTTGACATTGAGGTTCCTGATTTTAAACCCCAACCATTGTTGGGGATTGTTGAATATATGTTAGAACCACCCGGAGCAACTAAATCAAGAATATCTCCTCTCTGATAAGTTATTGTATCAGAAGAAGTGACTGCGCCGACAGGAGTTGCGTTTTCAACACAGGCAGGGACAGATATTCCTGCTGTACAATTCACTCCTTCACAATTGCCTGAAGCAATTGCAACTAAAATACTTGCCCCAACAGCTGAGTTAATTGCATCTGCAAAATCAGAATAATCAGAATCACAATATGTATTATTATATGCAGTTCCAGTTATTCCTAAACTCATACTAATTACTGAAATATTAAATTTTGAGGCATTATTTACACACCAATCAATTCCCGCAAGTATATCAGAATCTAATCCTTCACCAGTAGAATCCATGACCTTGATTGCAACAAGCTTTGCATCAGGAGCAACACCTCTATAAATAGTATCATTTGAGGCAGCTATTCCTGCACAGTGAGTTCCATGACCATTATCATCTTCAGCATTAGTATCTTCTGTTTCATTATTAGGACAGCAGCCTCCTGAGCCATAATCTGTAATGTCACAATAACAGTATTGATTTAATATTCTGCCGCTAAAGGCACTATGGTCTGTGTCAATGCCAGTATCAATTACACAGATTGTTTCATCTTTCCCCGTTATATTAATGTTGTTCAGTTTTAATTTCCAGACACCATCGCCTTTTATTTGAGGAACACTGACATCTAGAAGTGTATGCTTTAATGAGTTTAAATAAACCATTTCAACATCTGGGTCATTCATTAATTTTTCCAGGCCTTGTTTTGTTACAGTTCCTGAGAACCCATTGACTATTGAATACTTATGCCTCAGGCTGAAGTCTGTATCAGATGATGTTGAAACATAGCCTTTTGCATCAGCTGATTGAATAAAATTAGCCTCATCCTTTAAATTCAGCTTTGACAAAACCTTATCCTGCTGCTCTTTAACCATTGCCTTTTTCTGCTCAAGAATCTGATTTTTGTCTGGTTTGCCAAGAGCAGATAATCCTTTTAAGGGCATTTGACCATCTTTTAGCATCACAATAACAGAGGCCTCCTGGTTTTTATTGAGTTTTTCAAAGACCTCTGACTCAACCTTTGCTGAACTAACAATATTTGGAACTATTAAAAAGAGCAGAACAATAACTAGGAGAATCATCCTCTTTTTCATCCTGTTGCTCTTATTCATTTTCTTCCTTCACCCCAACAATGATTTTTACTTTTTTACCAGCATGCTCTTTAGGAATTATTACATGAGCCCCGGTACCAAATTCAGAGGCTTTCCTTTCAAGAATTTCAGAAGACCAAAATTTGATTATAATCTCTTTTTTTATTTTTCTCTTTCTTTTTTTATTTTTGTTTGGTTTGTTCATGAATATATATAAAATATATATGATATTTATAAATGTTTTGTTGGCATCTTAATATAAATATTTTTATATTAGAGCGCATTTAAGCATAAAAAGAGGCATTCAAAGCATGATTACAAACAAAACAAGAAAAACAATTATCGCTGAAACACATTATAATTTTAAAAGCCCTGTTTCAAGGGCCATTGGTCTGATGTTTGCAATGAACCCAAAAAATCTTGTCTTTATTTTCAAAAAAGAGAGAATAGTGCCTTTGCATATGTTCTTTGTGATCTTTCCGATAGATGTTTTATTCATTGACAAAAACAAAAAAGTGGTTGAAATCAAGGAAAATTTCAGGCCTTTTAGATCATACATCCCAAAGGCAAAAGCAAAATATGTCATAGAGCTTCCAAAAGGCGCTGTAAAGAAATCAAAAACAGAGATAGGCGATATAATCTCATTTTAAGTAACATATTTAAATAATGAGCTAATCCCTTGTTTATATGCGGGGGCGTCGTATAACCTGGCTATTATAGCCGGCTCCAGTAACTGGAGCGATGAGCCTTTTGGCGATGATTACCTGAAGAAACCGGCTGATTGGGGTTCAAATCCCTACGTCCCCACCTTATTTTGCGAAATGTTTATATTATTTCTAATTTCCACTAGTTTTTATGAAAATAGATTTGGTTGTTGCAGGGTATATAATAAGCAAAAATAAGGTTTTGTTGGTTCACCACAAAAAGCTTAATATGTGGCTTCCAGTAGGGGGGCATATTGATGAGAATGAAACCCCTGATGAAGCTCTTCTTAGGGAGATAAAAGAAGAGATTGGAATTGATGTTGAAGTCCTGAATAAGATGGACATTTCAATAAAGGATGCAAAGAGGAATCTTGCAACACCCTTTTATGTTAATGTTCACTCTGTTGGAGACCATGACCACTGCTGCTTTTATTATCTGTGCAGGGCCATAAACCCTGAGAAGCTTAAGGTAAATAAGGAACTAAAGAATTTTGGATGGTTTTCAAAGCAAGAGCTTGAACAGAAACACATACCTCTAGATGTCAGGAATCAATGCCTAAATGCCCTTGAACTCTTCAAGAAGTTATAGAACCATTAGCAATCTTTATATAATACCTAGCTTAATTTTAATTAAAAGAGGTGTTTATTATTTCCAGAAGCTCATTTGGTGCAATAGCAACATTGGTTGGCTGCATCATTGGTGCAGGGATTTTAGGAATTCCATATGTTGTTGCAAAGGCAGGCTTTATCACTGGGCTTATAGATATTGTTCTTATAGGAATTGTAATAATTATTATGCACCTCTATCTCGGGGAAATTGTTCTGAGGACAAAGGGCAATCATCAGCTAGTTGGCTATGCAGAGAAATATCTTGGCAAAACAGGCAAAAACATTATGTGGTTTGCAATGGTTTTTGTTACTTATGGTGCTTTATTGGCATATACAATAAAGGAAGGGGATTTTTTTAATGCATTATTCAACACTTACTTTGGGGGCAGCCCCTTTACATACAGCTTAATATTCCTGGGGCTTATGGCATTTTTAGTTTATTTTGAGCTCAATGTGCTTGAAAAATCCGAGATTCTTATGGTATTAATATTGCTTGGGGTAATATTTTTAATATGTCTTTTTGCGCTGCCCTATATTAACGTAAACAACCTGATTTCTTTTAATCCAGGTTCTTTTTTCCTGCCATATGGGGTTATACTTTTTGCATTTTTGGGTACAGTAGCTGTTCCTGAGATGAAAGAAGAGCTCAAGGAAAACAAGGCTTATCTGAAAAAAGCAATTATAATCGGATGCACTATACCTTTGATAGTTTATGCTCTCTTTGCATTTACTGTTGTTGGCGTAACAGGCATAAACACAACAGATGATGCAATACTTGGATTAGGCTATACAATTAGTTATGAGATGCTTGTCTTCGGGACATTGTTTGGAATAATGACAATGATGAGCTCTTTCCTGATTCTGGCGTTTGCACTTAAAAAAATGTTTGAATATGACTATAACATAGATAAGTTTTCATCATGGTTTCTGACATGCTCTGTCCCATTGGTTATCTTCATGCTTGGTGTGAAAAGCTTTATAAGGACAGTTGGCATTGCAGGCTCTGTATCAGGCGGCCTGATGGGGATACTAGTTGTCCTTATGTACATAAAGGCAAAAAAGCTCGGCAACAGAAGGCCGGAATACAGCATTAAAAAAAGCAATATAATGAGCTGGATATTAATTCTTTTATTTGTATTTGGAATTATTTATGAACTGTTAAGTGTTTTTGGGTTGGTTAGGATTTGAATTTCCAGCTGGTAAGGGTAATTTTATCATAACAGCAAAATTTTTGCAGAAAAATAAGCAAAAAGCTTAAATAAGACTTAATCTTACGATGGAATCAATTACAATAAAAGTTCCAGATAGAATGGCCAGAGAGATAGAAATCTTTATCAAGCCAAATTATGGTACAAAGACCGAGTTTATAAGGGAAGCAATAAGAAACAAAATCAAGGAAGCTAGAAAAGAAAAAGCACTGAATGAACTCAAGAAATATTTTGGAAAGGCAAAAACAAAGACTAGCTACAAAGAAGAAAGGAAAATCAGGGAAGATGTTGGTAAGAAATTTGCTAAAAGATTTGGTATAAAGTTAGATTAGGTCTTCTGGCTTTTTTATTTTAATTATGGTTAATCAATAAGATTCCGGAAGATTTTTGCAATAAATGTGCTTTCATTTGCTTTCAAAACACAACATTTAAATATATCTTATCATTTACATAAACCATGGCAAATAAACTAGTTAATCTAAGAATGAGTGATAACCTAATAAGAGAATCAAGATATATAGCAAAGGAATTTGGATTTAACAATATACAGGATTTGATAAAAGAATCCCTAAGAAATACAATATGGGAGTATAAAAAGAAGAAAGCCCTGGTTTGGCTTGAAAGAAACTTTGCTTCAATGGAAAAAACAAAGAGGCTTACTAGGAAAGAAAAACAAGATCTTTTTGAGAGTTTTAGTGAGAAAAAATCTGATAACATATTCAAGGGGCTTAAGATAAAGCCCGATATTGTTTAAATATTTTCAGGAAGAACTATACATATTGAATTCTGAAAATCCAAGAAATCCTTTGTATTTCTTGTTACAAAATAGTCTGCACCTGCTTTTATTGCAAGAATAGCATGTAGTGCATCTGGTTTGTTTTTGTATTTCCTTAATTTTAATAAATCTTTAAAATTGGTTTTTACTGTTAATAGTGAGCCGTGCTTTTTTAATGTTTTTATCAGATCATTTATTTTATGAAGATCTCCAATTTTTTCAAATTCCTCAACAACCCAGTCAGATACTACTATCTTAAGTTTACCCTCAATGCATCTTCTGATTAGGTTATATGCAAAAAAACCAAGTGGCCTTATATTATCATGCCTGTTTTCAAAGTAATCTAAATATATGTTTGTATCAAGATAAATTTTTTCTGGCATCAAGAAAAAGGTGGAAAACTTGTTTATATGTTTAGTCAATAAAAATCCGAAAATCTTGCGAATTTAATTAAATTAAAAATAAAGAAAAAGCTAAAAAAATAAAAAAATTTAGTAATAGGTTTCTCCCTTTTCAGGCTCTTCAGATTCCTCTTCTCTCTCCCTAAGCTTGTTAAATCCTATTATCAAGCCAAGGACAACAAGAAGAACTACCAGGATTATAACTCCTATTTCAAGCCCTCTCTTGAGGCTTATTATTCCTGAAGGTTTTTCTTCCTCAACATCTGCTTTAAGAGTTACCTGTTTTAATGTAGTGTCGCCTGATTTTACTGAAAGAACAAACATGTGCTCTCCAGCTTTTGCATCATCATCTGCTGTTAGTGAAACATAAACAGCCTTTGACTCTCCTGCATTCAGCAAAACAAGGTTGCTTGGTGTTACATCAACTGTTGCCCATGTCTCTGTTCCGTCAACACTTACAACATATGTTCTTGCTGTGTTTCCTGCATTGGTTATTGTCACAGGGTATATAACGCTTGCACCCTGAGCAACTTTCTGTGTTTCTGGACCAATGGTTATTACTGTTTTTTTCTCAACTGGCTCTTCTACAGCGCAGATATCTCCTGTAACAGTTATCATCCTTTCTGCTGAAACAGCCTCATATCCCTCATCATACTCAACAGTTACCTTAACCTTGTAGTCTTTTGCTTCTATGCATTCAGGTATTCTTATATAAAGCTCTTCAGATGTTTTTGATTCCCCTTCCTCTATCTCATCGATATAATCAGATGCTGACAAGCCCAGCTCTGGAATGCTTACCTTGACTTTTACACTCTCTTCATCTTTTTCTCCGATATTTTTTATCCTGACAGTTGTAAGCAATGCCCTCCCAGACTCAACACTTGGTTCTGGATTAAAGACAACATCTCTTATAATTAGACTATGTTTGACACCCTTAAGGTGCAACCTGTAAAGACCCTCAAATGCAGATCCTGTTCTTGTGCCAACTCTTATCCTTAAATCATAATAATCCTTGTCCATTTTATCTGGAAGTCTTATTGCAAGGTCCTTGTAAACCGTGTCTCCATCAGTTAGGTCAAATGTGTGGGTCCTGTCAAAGATTGGCTCATGGTCGCTGTATTCATAACCCAAAACCTCTGCTGTGATTTCTATGTTCTCTTCAATTCCACTCTCTGCTGCTAGCTTAACTCTTATGTCAAGCTCAGCCCCCCTCTCAACTTCAAGTGAGTCTCCGGTTTCAAAGACATCACCATCTATCTTAACTTGTTTAACTGTAGGCAATGCACTTACCATGCCGATAGCTAAAAAGCTAACTAAAAATATTGCCAATAAAACACTTATTGTATTCTTCATTTTTTACCCCCAAATTTTGTTGTTTTAATATAAGAGATTATAAAATCTCTAGTGTTGTTATTGTGTAATTACAACTTATATATAAACTTTTTGGTTTTTCAGCATATAAAAGTAATTACAACTTATAACTATTGATTAGTTATGAATTAGTATTTCTCTGTGCTTTAGTCTCCTGACATCTCCGTTTGATGCTGTTGCCCTTATGTTATAATAACCAGGCTCTGCCCAGTAAGGTATCTCAAGTATTATTAGTTTAGTTGTTTCTTGGTTCTTTTTAAGATTAAATGGGCCAACTCTTTTTCTTATGTCTAGCTCAGGGACAACAAGAGTTAGTTGTATATCCTTTAAATTAACATTGCCGTTGTTTTCAAGAGTTGCAAGAACCATAATACTGCCTCCAGGACGCAAGTAATCATCATTTATTATACTAAACCTTGTCATCCCTAGCACTGAGTTCATGTCTGGGATAGGAGTATCACAAACACCTCCCTCATCTATTAGACCATCACAATCATTATCTAAGCCGTCGCAGATTTCTTCTGAAGGATAGACTGCTCCTGTGCACTCGCTCCAGTCTGT
>CAYOHL010000027.1:0-4295 GCA_964403775.1 uncultured Methanosarcinales archaeon | reverse complement strand
CATTATCAAGCTCGTCGCAGATTTCTTCTGAAGGATAGACTGCTCCTGTGCACTCGCTCCAGTCTGTCCAGTATTGACCACAGATGCATGTTCTTGTTTCTGTTCCATATGAGCATTCTCCGACGTCTGTCTGGCCACATTGTCTTGTTTGCTGCTCCCCTGAAACACAGATATCGCAGACTCCATCCTCATCAACTAAGCCGTCGCAGTCATTATCAAGCTCGTCGCAGATTTCTTCTGAAGGATAGACTGCTCCTGTGCACTCTCCATACTGGCCCCACTGGCCTTCTGAATCACATGTTCTTGTTTTGGTTCCTGAAGTGCATATTCCTATGCCCTCTGTTCCCTCAGGACCCTCATAACATGATATTGTTTCTTCTTCACAAGGCGTGCATTCAAAGCATCTTGAATCATTGTATGATATTTCAGGTTCACCGCACTCATTTTGCTCGCATGTGCAATCTCCTAAGCAAATATTTGGAACATTTTGATATGAATAATAATTACTTCCCACACATCCATTTAGATCTGAACATTCTGTATCTGGACATGTGTGTGTTGCATCGCATTCCGCACCGCAGTTATCGACGCTGCACTCATGATAAATTGTATCATCTCCAACCTCACATGAATCTGTATCTTCGTTACATGTTGAGATGAATTCAGCTCTGTAATCCCATGTCAAAGGACTTGAATCACAATAATTGCATGTTTCAATTCCTTCTATATTATAATAAGAGCAATCTATAACTATTCCTGCAATGCAATTTGCATTTTCGCATGTTTCCTGTCCATTGCAAAATAATCCATCATCACAGTCCTCAATAAAATCTGTTGATTTAAGAACACATTCAGCATCAACGCACCAGTAATCATCATACATTATATTTGTATCATCACAATAGTATTCATCTAAATCATTACAGTTTTGAACTTGTGTTGTTTTAACAATACACTCGTGATTTATGCATCTTCCCTCATCATGAATAACTTTGTAACTGCATTCACAATAATCATTGTCAAGATGATTGCAATCATCATCTGTTGTGCATTCCCAGCATACTCCATCCTCATCTATTAAACCATCGCAGTCATTATCTTTACCGTCGCATATTTCAGTAATAGGATAAACAGCTCCTGTGCATGGACCCCATGAGCCCCAGTAATAGTTTGATTGACATGTTCTGGTTTGAGTTCCATATGAACACTCTCCAACGTCTGTCAAGCCGCACTGTCTTGTTTCAGTCTCACCAGGCATGCATTCCCCTGGATACATAGAGTTAAGAATTCTTATGACTTCTCCCCATGTTGGATCATTCTTGTTGTAAATAAAGGAAATCCATTGATTGGTTATTGTATCTTTTACAACGCATGTCCAATCTTTATATATTGGACTGTAAGTACAATGAGTATCAAAGTGGCTTGTTGTGAGGTGGCATGTTGTTCCGCTGCATGTTGGCAATCCTGCATCAAAATAAAAGTCATCTGTGTCTGTCTGGTAGCCAGATGCTGAATAAGTCACATCATATACTGTATTTGCATTGACATAAAAATTTGCTGCGGGCGTTCCTATTTCTGTTACCCCCCCAATATCTATTGTGCAGGGGTTTATATAAATGTATAATCCGCTGTTTGCGTATGATGGCCCATCAATTGCTGCTGTTCTGAAAAGATATGTCTTTGTACATGTTGTGCATGCTTTTGCTGAACCTAGCATCACCAACAAAAAAAAGATGGTTATAATAACTTTATTTATTTTCATTTTTTACCTCTTAAAATATGTGTGGGTCTGGGTCAGGATTTACAACTGAATTTTCTGGTGTGCTGCCTTCTCCTGTGTTGGGGTCAGAACCAGTATTCACTGGATCCTGGGGGTCATTGTTATCATTAAGTTCCTGTTCTGGTGATGGTTCTGGTTCTTCTTGCTCCACTTCTTCTTCATCTGAAGGTGTTGGTCCCGGAGGTGTTGGTCCTGGCTCGTCTGGCTTTGTTTCTTTCTCAACCTTCTTAATTTCTGGAAATATGAATTTTGCACCATCATAACCTTCTTTTACACCTTCAATGTATTTTGCAAGAATTTCCTTAATTTTTACTTCCATTCCAGCTGGAACACTAAAAATTCCAAAAGAAGGCTTTCCATCTTTAATGTCCCTTATTATATAATAAGTATTATCTTTGTCTGCTAAAATATCGCTAACAACTGCTCCTGCATCATCTGTTACAACCAATTTTTCCAATCTGGATTCCTGTATTTTTGATGATGCCTTATATCCCTGTGTTGCGCTAGGCACATCAAAAAGGAAAGTAAATCCGTTTTTGTCTAATGTTATTTGGTTTTTGCCGTCATCAAGGTCTTTATAGTCTAATATTATATTATACCCTGTTATGCCTTTAAATTCATTATAGCTGATTAATGCGCTATTTGGTATGTCTAATGCTTTTAGCATTTCATCGGCATTTTCTGCATTATACATATTTATTTTTTTATGGGAGTTTTCTAAATCAACAACCACAACCTTTTTGTTAAGCTTTTTCAGGTTTTCGGAAACATAATCCTCTATGGTTTTTTGCCTTGCTTCCTGAGCATCTGAAACAACCATTTGTTTAGTTTCTCTTACATTGTCCTCAATAGTCTTAACTGCCTCAGCTTCTCTTTTTTCAACCAAAGATTGGTATTTATTGTTAAAGCTGTATATGTCTTTAAGAAGATTGTTTAAATAGTGCTCTAGGTTAGCTTCTTGCGGTATGTTAAAGAGTTCTGTTTTTAAGGTATTTTCTGGTTTTAAATCTTTAACATGAAGCAATACATTATAGATGCCATTTTTTCCTGTTGGGCTTATGAGCTTAATTGCCTTTAATTTATCAAGGTCCATAAAAAGCCTATGGTTTATGTGAGGATAGTTAATAAACTCATTAAATTCTTTCTTGAATTCTTCAAATTTTTCATCTCCAGCAAATTCCTGCTCCATGTTCCAAAGGTTTTCATTTGCATACTTAATTGCACTAAGCTGGGCCTCCCAAAGATAGCATGAATCCTGTTTCAGTTCAGATGCATAAGCCTGAGAAATGTTTATGCCTGCTGTGGGCATAATTTTGTTGATTCTTTCCTGCAATTTAGGTGCAGTATTTAAAGCAAATACTATTGTGGTTGGAAGTATTACGCCATATTTTGCTGCTTTTTTTATCTTTTCAGAATTATTTTGAATATAGTTTCTAGCCTTATCAGCCAGACTGTACAAAGGATTATGCTTATTCATTTGGTTTACCCCCAGCTTAATTTTTTATGAGAAACAGGGCAGATATATAAACCTTTTGGTTTTTTTACTATTATATAATAGATACTAAACAAATGACTAGTTTATTATAGTTAAATGTTATATAACCTTAACTAAGATGACTAGAATATCAATAATCGGTGCAGGCCCATCAGGAAGCTATTTGGCCTGCCTTTTGGCAAAACATGGCTTTGAAGTAAATGTTTTTGAGGAGCATGAAAAGGTTGGACTGCCAGTCCAGTGCACAGGCATAACAACCTCTTACTTGGAAAAATTAGTTGAGCTGAAAAAGGATTTTGTTGTCAATAGGGTAAATAAGGCAAGGATTTTTTCCCCAGACAATGGTTTTATTGATGTAAATTTAAATAACAACATAATATTAGACAGGGCAAGGTTTGACCAGCATCTTATGGAAAAAGCCAAAAGAGCAGGAGCCAGGTTCTTCCTAAGCCATAGGTTTCTTGATTATAAAAAGAACATCATAAAGGTCCAGAACATAAAATCAAACATGATAAAAGACATCATAGCAGATTATTTAATAGGAGCAGACGGCCCATTGTCAGATGTTGCAAAATCAGCTGGATTAAAAAGCAAAGAAAATTTTTTGGTTGGCATCCAGGCAAGAGCAAGGCTAAATAACCAGAACATCGTTGAGTTCTACCCATTTATAGAGAAGTATGCTTGGGTGGTTCCTGAATCAAAAGATATTGTCAGGATTGGCCTTGCAGCAAGAAAAAACCCAAAAAAAGCATTAAATAGCTTTTTGAGAAAAAGGCTAAAAAAATATGATATTATTGAAACACAAGCAGGACTTATACCTGTATATAACCCAAAAATAAAAACTCAGAAAGATAATGTCTTTATTGTTGGCGATGCAGCGTCAATGGTCAAGGCAACAACCGGCGGGGGGATTATTCAGGGTCTGATTGCAGCAAGGGCATTGGCAGACTCAATAATCAACAAAAAAGATTACAGCAAGGAATGGAAAAAGGCTATTGGAAGTGACTTGCTTATGCACCT
>CAYOHL010000026.1:0-11789 GCA_964403775.1 uncultured Methanosarcinales archaeon | reverse complement strand
ATGAAAACCAAAAGTAGCTTAGCCCTTGTATAAAACCACAACAAAGCCAACCAAATCAATAAGCCTTGAATTTGTTTCTTCAGCAATTTTGTCTGCAACAAGCTTTTTATCTTTGCCCTCAACAAATGCCCTTAGAAGCTTTACCTTAACAAGCTTTTTTTTGTTAAGCTGTTTCTTAATCTCCTTTATCGTGCTTTCTGTAAGGCCATTTTTTCCAATCCTTATAACTGGTTCCAGGATTTTTGCATTTTCCTTTAATTTATTATCAGTTAACATTCTTATGCATTATAGCTAAGGTTCATTGGATGTTCATGGCCAAGCTCTCTTCTTTTGTGCAGCTCATCTATATGTTTTAATTTTGTTTCAAGAATCTTGTTTATATCTCCTGTGAAATCCTCTAAAAGAATTGAGACATGTTCTCCTCCAAGTAAGTGAGGCAAGATGACATAATCTGCTCCGGCATCATAAAGGGTTAGTGCGTCCTCAACCTGATTTGCTGTTACAAATATAAGCGCCTTTTTATTAACCTCTTTGGTTTTCTTTATTAAAAGAAGGTTGTCCTGTTCTTCTGGAACAGTTGATATAACCATCTCTGCCTTATCCAACTCCAGCCTTTCAAGGATCTCTAAATCAGCAACATCGCCATAAATGCATGGAATCTTTCTTGTTATTAATTTTTTAATAACATCCGGATTAAAATCAACTATCAACAGGTTTTTCTTCATTTTCTGGAGTGTTTTAACAATGCTATAGCCGATCCTGTTGTACCCAAAAAGAAGAATGTCGTAAACCCCTTTTTTATGATAGCTGTGTTCATCAACTTTATTGCCTTTTCTTTCAAATATCCCTAAATACCTGGATAAATGAGGATAGATTTTATTTGCATAAATTATCATGTAGGTGGAGCCAGCGATAGTTATTAAGCCAATCATAGTTACCAAGGATAAAATCTCATTTGTTAAATGCCCTACTTTAACCCCCAAGGCAATAAGAATCAGGGAAAATTCACTTATCTGGGCTACTGTCAATCCAGCTAAAAAACTGTTCCTTTTGGTATAGCCGAGCAAACCCATTAATGCCATCACTATAAATGGGTTTCCTACAAGTATAAATGCTGAAAGAATTAGTATTGGGATTATATACTGGTTTATATTTGCAAAAACCATTTGAGAGCCCAGCAATATAAAAAAAAGAATAATAAAAAAATCACGCAATGGCTTCATTTTAGAGCTGATTTCATAGTTATATGGAGAGAAAGACAGGGCAATGCCTGCTAATAGCGCTCCTGCTTCTATTGAAAAATTCAGGTAATAAAAAAGAGCAGCTACTGCAAAGCACCAGCCAATTGAAAATAATAGTAAAAACTCCTGTGATTTGGCAATAACCCTTGTTATCTTTGGAAATATATAAACGCTGATTATAAATAAGAAGAGCAGCAAACCGCTCAATTTTAAAGCAGTTTCAAGAGCCAAGACAGTAAGATTTATGGCGGCAGGTATTGCTGAAACTACCATCAAAATAACTATTGCAATTAAATCCTGGACAATTAAAAAACCAATAGCAATCCTCCCATAAAGGGTTTCCAGGTCATTTTTATCTGATAAAATTTTTATTATTATTATAGTGCTGCTGAATGTCAAAGCAATAGCAATATAAATTGAAACTATTGTTGGAAAGCCCAAAAAAAAGCATATGAAAAATCCTATTAGAGAAGTGAATATAACCTGACCAATTCCTGTGATTAGGGAAACCTTGCCAACATCCTTTATTCTTTTTGGATTTAGATTTAATCCGACCATAAACAAAAGCAAGGCTATACCTATCTGCGCAAAGGTTGCAATAGCCTCAGTGGATTTAACTATATTAAGAAAATAAGGGCTTACTATAACACCAGTTAGAATATAGCCTATAATCAGGGGCTGCTTTAAGAGCCGCATTATAGCTGTAATAGCAACTGCAATAATAATTATAATGCTTAACTCAACAAATATAGTTATAGCCATCGATACCTCTTTTTGTTAAAAGCTTTTTATTTGATATTTAAATCTTTTTATTTGATTTTTTGATAAAAAAAGGGATGCAATTTATGAAATCGCTTGCAGTAAAACCATAGCCCTTTTCCTTTAAGAGATAATCCCCTATAAGCCCATTTATAAAAGCAGCTGAGCATGCTGAACCAAACAGGTTTTTTGTCTGTGCTAAAAAGCCTGCTGTCAAGCCAGCCAAAACATCTCCTGTGCCAGCAACACTCATGCCTGCATTTCCTGTTTTGTTGAAGATAATTTTGTTTTTTGAAATAATAATATCTGTTTTTCCCTTTAACAAAATAACATTGTTTTTTTTAAGAAAACCCCTTAAAGCATATTGTATGTTTTTTGCCCTTTTTTTGCGGTTTATCCCTTTATTGAAGATACTCCTCACAGTTTTTTTGTTTTTTAGATTATTATCCAAAAAAACCCTCAATTCATTTTCATGGGGGGTTATTATTGCATTACTAACATCAGATAATTTTAATGATTTTATTGCATCAGCATCAATGACTTTTAATTTTTTTATATTTTTTATTATTTTTTTCGAGAATCTTATTGTTTGCTTTCTTAAGCCCAGGCCATTGCCAATCAAACTAACATCAAAGTCATTGCTTAATTTTATTATTCTATCGGCGTGTTCAGCTCTAAAAAACTCTCCCTTGAATTTCTTTGTTATAAAATCAGGGCTGAATGTATTTATTGCCCATGCAACTTTTTCTGGAGCAGCTATTGTAACTATATCAGCGCCTGACCTGAAAGCCGCCATTCCTGCAAGCATAACAGCGCCAATATAATCAACAGAGCCGCCTATAATCAAAAGCCTTCCATTGTCACCCTTGCGGCTTTCTTGTTTTCTTTTTGGCAACTTAATATCCTTTTTTGTAAGATATCTCATTTTTATTTTGTTTTCTGGATTCTTGAGCCGCCTGCAGGAATAAAAAAGGTTATTTCATCAATGCTTCCGCCAATGATTTTTTTAATTTTTTTTGCAGTTTCGCTTGTTTTTTCCTTTCCCTGCCCTATAACAACAAATTTTTCAGAATTGTTTTTTACAGCATTAACAGGACCGCCAATTATCCTGTTATCTTTAATGCCAACTGCTATCTCTAATACAGGATGCATGTAATTTGTCTTGCCCTTCACCATAAAAGCTCCCTTTGATATGTATTCACCAGAGCCTGCCTCTTTTGTCAGCTGGTCTGGCCTTACATAAAAAACATCAAGAGCTGACAGACCTAGGCGCCATGCCCTGCTGTAAGATGCTGTTGCCTGTGCTGCTTCCTCCATTGTTTTTAAGCCTATTTTTTTATTATTTGCTTTTATAACAAAAAAAGGCGAGCCTGCCATGTCTGTGTGGAAAACAATATCATCCTTATCAGCATGTTTCTTTATTATGATATCATTTGTTGTTGCATCCCTTCCACCAATACATAAAAAGCCCTCTGAGCTGAAGAACCACCTGAATTTTTCATACCATTCTTTTTTTCTTGGTATTTTTTCTGTTCTTTTTAGAGCCAAACCCTCTTTATCCTGCCTTTCCTTTAACAATTCCAGTCTATCCTGTATTTTCTTTAACGCCTCTTTTGCACCCTCAAGCTTTTTTTTTGCTTTTTTTGCTTTTTCAAAATAAACAGCAGCATTCTGCTCAATGGATTTTTTGAGATTAAGGGCTATCCTGGCCATAGGAATATAAATTATACAGGACTATTTATTGTTTTCGAAAATCTTTATCAAACCAAGGGAGGTTTTCCTCCCTGCAGGGCATAAAACTTCTTGTTTTTGTATTCAAGAGTGAAAACATCTGTGTTGCAGTCAGTTGCCCTCATCTTGACAATTGATATCTCCCTTATAACCTTTCTGAATTTCTCTGTATGCTGCAAGAGGATTATTCCATCTGCTAGATAATCCTCAACCTCATAGTCACTATATTTTCTTTTGTCAAGTGGCATCTCAGAAATCAGGAAAGTTGTTAACCCAACATCCCTCAAAAACTCAAATATGTAAAACAGCTTTGTCCTTGGCTCATCAAAGCTTGACAAAACATATAACGCTGATAATGAATCAAGGACAAATAAATCGCATTTTGCCTCTTGTTTAAGCCTTTTTATTATGTTCTTTATAACATTCAGCCAGTCGCCGCTAGGCCCAATTTTAGTTTCCTTTATCTGCTTCCTTATAGCACCCAAATCTGAGATAAGCAATGAACCGCTTTTTGATGATTTAATGTCCTGTATATTGGATTTTAATTTTGATATATCTGACATAACAACAAGGTTGATCTTTGAGAGGTCATAGCCCATTTTTTCTGCATGCTCTAGCAGGGATCTAGATGACTGCTCAAGTGAAACATATAATCCTGTTTTTCCATCCAATGCCTCATTATACAGCACATTAAAGGCCACACTGGTTTTCATTGTTCCAGCAGTGCCGCAAACCAAGGTTACAAATCCCTCTGGAATGCCACCCTGTAGCTGCTCATCAAAACCATTTATATGAACCTTAATTCTCTTTAACTCTTGCTTTTTTTTCAGTTCCTTAACCATTTTTCCCTCCACTAATCTTTTCTATAAGCGAGATTATCTAGTTTCCCTTCCTTTATCCCAATAATAATTTCTTTTTGTTTTTTGGTGTTTGTGATAAATGTAGAGCCAACTATCATTCCCTCTGTTTTGTACTGCCAGAGCTTTTTGCCTATATACCCTCCTGGTTCTACAGTGATAAGGTCATTATAATGGCCTGGCTGCTGGATTACCCCTGAAACTCCCGGCATGTAATCAAGAAGGAATATACCTTCTGCATCAAGAACATAGACAGAGCTGTCATAAGAGCCAGCAATAACCTCTAGTTTGCCATCATTATCTATATCTATAACAAGAGGGCTTGCAACAATCCAAAAATCTGTTTCATAGCTCCATATCTTGCTGCCCCTGCATGACAAGCAATAAATATTATCATCGCATGAGCCAAAGATTATCTCAAGCTTTTTATCATTGTTTATGTCTACTAAACATGCTTTTGAGCATATCCTGCCCTCTGTTTCATAGAGCCATTCAAGCCTGCCATTCTCATCCAAGACATAAAGGCTGTTATCAGCAGAGCCAATAACAATATAATTTTTTTTATTATTATAAATATCACCTACTGCTGGTTTTGCTGTTATTTTTCCCTTTGTTTTGAATTGCCACAATAACTTTCCTTTTGTATTTAGGGAATAAATCCTGCCGTCATTAGAGCCAAATATTATCTGTGTTTTTTTAGCTCTTAAAATAGCTGGGTCTGATTCTATCCCCGAATCTGCCTTAAATTTCCATAGAAGTTTTCCCTTTGCATCCAGAACATAAAGATTTCTGTCATTGGATCCAAATATAATCTCTGGCTTGTTGTCCTTATTAATATCCTCAACAAGTGCAGATGACCTTATTCCTCCATCTGTCTTAAAGTCCCATAAAAGTTTCCCTGATGAGCTTAAGGCATAGAATTTCCCAATATCGCATCCAAAAAGAACCTCTTTCTTGCTGTCTTTGTTTATATCAGCAAATGCTGGCGTGGTATAAATGCTTTTTGCAGTTTCCTCATCAAGAAACATCTTCTGTATTTCATCAATCTTTTCCTGGATTGAATAAAGCCACTTTATTTTTGCATTTTCACCGAGCATATATATTTTTCCATCCTGTGTGCCGAATGCAATTCCTAGCTCTCCTTTTGTTATTTCTGCAGCTATTGGGCTTGATGATATAGAAGAAGAGGCATCAAACACCCATTTTTTTTCTATTTTTCCAAGCTTTTTACCGCCAAGCTTCTTTAGCGTATCTGAAATAACACCCATTTTTTATTGTTAGTTTAATTTTCAGTATAAAAACCTTTTGATTTTAATTTAATTTTTAAATTAATCTATATTCTTGTATTGCTTAATAGACCATTTGGGAGAATTTACAACTACTAAAAACAAATCTTTGCCTTCAACCCAGTAGTTTTCTTGTTTTTTGAAAAAATAAATATCTCCTTTTTCAATTTTAAAATCACCTTCTTCTGAATGGATGATTCCTGAACCTGAAATAACATAGTAAATTTCTTCACATTCAAGGTTTTTTATTTTTCCTTTTTTAGGGTATCTTCCATTAATTAATGCTGTTGCAAAACTAAGGTCTTTGCTTGGACATCCATACTCCCAAACAGTACAATCTTTTGAATTTTTCTTCTTCTTTGATTCAGATTTCTTGATTAACATTTTAACTTGATTTTCCCTTGTACCTACCTCTTGCCTCCACCTTTTCAAGCCTTTTCAAGACAGGAGCATAATCTGGGTTTTGGCTTTTATAACCTGATAAAACTGCGTTAAAGGATATTTCAAAAATTTCATTGTGTTTTGATTCTAAGGCCTGCCTCAAAAGATGCAAATCAACAGCCTTATCTTCAGTTTTGTCTGAGAAAAAGCTTAGGCCAAAGTCAATAAAATAAATATCCTTGTTCAATATCATGTTTGATGTTGTTAGGTCGCCGTGAATAATATTGTTGTTGTGGAGTACTGCAATCTTTTTTCCAAGTTCTTTGCATAGTTCTAAGCAATTATTTTTGTCTAGCACATCCCTTAATTTTTTTCCCTTAAGAAACTCCATATCGACGGTCATTTTTTTATCATCTGAGAGAATCAATTTTGGTATTGGAAAATCAATCGCATGCAACTTTTCAAGGACTTTTGTTTCCCTCCTTGTCCTGAATTTCCTTAGTTTTTCATCTATCTGCTTTAGCCTGTAATTTTTTCTGATTCTGTCCTTTACAACAATATCCTTATTCAGATAGATTATTGCCTCTGCCCCTTCTCCTATTTTTTTCATATCCACATAGAAAATATTAGGATATTTAATGCTTTTGGAAAGCTTTTTAAAAACAGGCCTTTTTCTCATGCCTACAGCCCCGTAGTGTAGCGGCCAATTAAACCAGATGAGGTTTAGACCAATCATACAAGGCTCTGGACCTTGTGACCACGGTTCGAATCCGTGCGGGGCTAATTACATTTTATGATAATGGATTCTTGAAAGTTCTTTGCCTTTTAAAGAAAACAGAAAATTTATATACTACGATATAGTAAATAAAATAATCTGGCCAGGGTGATTAAAATTAGCTTATGGGGACTGGATGTTATTGTTAATAATGAGAAGTATATAATTAATGAGTTTAACGGTGTAGATTCAGGTATGAAGGGTTTTGAGTTTATTTATGGCGACAAAAGAGTTCAAAATAAAGTTTATGAAATGCTAAAAGAAAAATATGGATACATAACTATTAATGACGGAACATACTCAAAAAATAAACTCAAGAAAAAAAATTTTCTATTGTACCTCTGGAAATCAGTAAAAGAAAAGGTTCCCAATAAAATTAAAACACTTAATTCATTTACAAAGATGGTATTTTTGTCCAGGGTTTTATCTTCTAAAAAAGCAGAAGTTGATTGGATTAATGATAAGATAAAAAAATTTAGTGGTTCAATATTGTCTTGCTTTGATATATACACTGGGCAGGAATCAACAATTTTCAATAAGGTTAATGAAGTTCTTGATAAAAAATCCATAAATGATTATACTGCAGAAGAACTGGCAAAAAACAAATTTCTTCAGTATTTTACCATGAAAAATACTGAGTTAAAAGAAAATTTTCCAGAGTCTGTTCTTGTGGGGCTTGGAGCAACAGATGAAAAGGGTCTAGACAATCTGCTTAAAAAATATGATAGATTTGTTATTAAACCAATAATAGGTTCTTGCGGCAAGGGGGTAAGGATTTTAAACAAGAACGAGGCAGAAAAATACAAAAATACAAGCGGACCAATAGATAATATATCAGATTTTAAAATTTTTATGGAAAGGATTGGGGTTATGAGGATTAAATATTTTCAGGATTTGATTGAAGAGGGTGACTTCTCCTTTGAAAAGGGTTTATCCTTAATCCAGCCATTCATTAATTCAGAGGTCTCCATAAACGGAGAAAAATTTTATTCTGTAGTTAGAGCGATTATATGCAATGGAGAATTTGTAGATGCTTATTTAAGGGTAAGCCACAACCCAACAGTTAATTTGTCACAAGATGCCAAGGCAGTGCCCTTTAATTACAATGGTTTTAGCGAATTTTGCGAAAATGCAGTGCATATTTTTGAAAAAGAATCCCAGAAATATGACCCATATACAATGAAAAAGTTTTTGTACAATAAATATATAAAGGAAACAAGACTTAAAAGAAAGTAGTTTTGCTCTCAGCATTCAATTCAAAAGATGCAAATAAAAAATATTATTCCTCAATTTTAATAGCGCCTTCAGGGCATTGGACTTCGCATGCACGGCATCCAATACATTTGTCAGGATTTTTCACAACAACCTTGCCCTTTTCTTTTTCAAAGACCTGCATTGGGCAGATATCAATACAATTACCGCATGATTTGCATTTCTTATAATCAATCACTGGTTTTGGCATATACATCACCTTCTTTTTTTGTCTGTTTAGGGTTTTTTCTTTTCTTATCTTCAACTTCCCTTTCCTGCTTATTAGAATTATCTTGACTAGCTCCCTCTTCTTTTGGTTTGTCTTCTTTTTCTTTTTTCTTTCCAAGTTCTGCTTTTTTATCCTCTGCTTTATTACTCTCCCCTTTAATTTCAGTTTTTTCTTTTGGCTTTTTCTTTTCTTTGGCTTCTTTTTTACCAACAATCTTTTTCTCAGTCTCTAAAAGCATTTCTTTTATCTCAAGGCTTCTCAGGGGATATATTTTTTTTAAAGAATTCTTTAAACTGGACTGCAGTTTGTGTGATACTAAATCATTTACAAGCTCTTTGTAGGTTATTTTTTCAACATATTCTGCTAGATTGGCTCTTAACATCCTCATCAGTGAGTTGGTTACAACCCCCTTTGTCTTGCTCACTGTTATCATCAATGGCTTTAATCTTACATTTTTTTCATCAGATGTCTTGCACACAAAAGAATCGTGGAGATTATTCCTGTCCCTCCTTATTATCCTTTTTATGAATGTATTTATGGTTTGATAGCCAATAACCTCTGTCTCTGCCTTGTTCTCTTTTAAGCCAGTTACCTTAAACTTCATATTGATGTTCTGTTTTTTAACATCCCTTGTGATATCCATTAAATTAACTGCTACAACCCTGTCAATAAGAAGCCTTGGGTCCAAAGAAGGGGTTTCACCTATTACTGCCTCATTAAACTCCTTTGGAGCTAAAATCTGGTACCATTTCTTTTTTTTTAGTTTTAATGCCGATCTTTCTTGAGCCATTTTATATGATGCTATAATTCATTTAGGATATCCCTCAAAGGGAAAAATAAATTGTTTATAAACCTTTCGTAATCAAAACCAAAAGCTTAATATACCAAATGTTTTTTAGTTGATTAAGGGGTTATATGGCAAAAGATGAAACAAATGGGTCAGAGAACATTGAAAAGGCCTATTCTGAAGAAGGCAGGGATTCCCTTGTGGAAGATGATGCCATGGAGCCCTGGGAGCAGGGTTTTATGGAGGGAGCAGAGGATGATGGGCAGGGAGCGAAATGCAGACGCTGCGGAAAGGTTTTGATGGGCCCAGACTCTATTGTTGAAAAAGAGATAGACGGCACAATATACAGATTTTGTTCAGAGGAATGTGCAGAGAAATTCGAGCAGGATTTACATAGAGAAGAATAATATTTCATACATCCAAATTCTTAACTTCTAGGGCGTGCTCTTCAATAAATTTCCTTCTTGGCTCTACCTCGCTGCCCATAAGGATTGTAAACATCTCATCTGCCAATAATGCATCTTCTATTGTCACTTGGTTCAAAACGCGGTTAGAAGGGTCCATTGTTGTATTCCAGAGCTGTTTTGGATTCATCTCACCAAGACCCTTATAGCGCTGAATACTGACACCAGGACCGATCTCACTGATTATCCTGTCCTTTTCAGCATCATTATATGCGTATTTTATTATGTTCTTGGCTTTTATCATATAAAGAGGAGGCATGGCTAAATATATGTATCCTGCCTCTATCAATGGCTTCATATACCTATAAAAGAAGGTCAATAACAGGCATGCAATATGATTTCCGTCAACATCAGCATCAGTCATTATGATTATTTTATGATACCTTGCCTTTTTTATGTCAAATTCATCGCCTATGCCTGTCCCAAGGGCAGATATCATTGTAATAATCTCACTAGAGCTTATTATTTTATTTAATCTTGCTTTTTCCACATTCAGGATTTTTCCCTTTAATGGAAGGATTGCCTGGAATTTCCTGTCTCTTCCCTGTTTTGCAGAGCCTCCTGCTGAGTCGCCCTCAACAATATAAAGCTCAGATAAGCTTGGGTCATTTTCAGAGCAGTCTGCAAGCTTTCCAGGCAAAGAAGAATTATTCAATACCCCCTTTCTTCTTGTCAGATCCCTGGCTTTTCTGGCTGCCTCCCTTGCCCTTGCAGCATTAATCATTTTATCAATGATTATCTTTGCAACAGAGGGATGCTCTTCAAGATAGATGCTCATGCCAGTACTAACTATTGAGTCAACTATTCCTTTAACATCTGAATTGCCCAGCTTTATTTTTGTCTGGCCCTCAAACTGTGGCTCTTTAAGCTTTACAGAAATAATAGCAGAAAGCCCCTCTCGTACATCATTGCTTGTCAGCTTAGCATCAGCTGCACCATTTTTCTCAGCATATGAGTTAAATGTCCTGGTTAGTGCTGTTTTAAAACCAGACAAATGAGTACCCCCCTCTATTGTGTTTATGCTGTTGGCAAATGAGTATATGTTTTCAAGATATCCATCATTGTATTGTAATGCAACCTCAACAGTTGTTCCGTTCTTATCCTTCTGAAAGTATATTATATCGTGCAGTTCTTTTTTGTTCTTGTTGATGTATTCAATAAAGGATTTTATACCATCCTTATAACAGAACTCATAACTTTTTTCAGTTGACTCGTTCTTTATATTTATCTTAAGCCCAGGATTCAAGAAAGCAAGCTCCCTCATCCTGCCTGACAAAATATCAAAGCTGTATTCAATACTTTCAAAAATAGAATCATCTGCAAGAAAAGTGACTTTTGTTCCTGTTTCATCTGCCTCATCTGCCCTGCCAACAACATTAACCTTGCAGAGAGGTTTTCCATAAGCATATTTCTGGAAGTAAATATTGCCATCTCTTTTAATATAAATCTCCAGCTCTTTTGAAAGTGCATTAACAACAGAAACACCAACTCCATGCAGGCCGCCGCTAACCTTATATGCGCCTTTGTCAAACTTGCTTCCGGCATGCAATTTTGTCATTACTATTTCAACAGCCGGCTTCTTGTATTTTGGATGCATTTCAACAGGAATGCCCCTGCCATTGTCAATAACAGTGATTTTCTTGTTTTTGTGCATTATAACTGTTATCTCAGAGCAGAATCCGGCCAAGGCCTCATCTATTGCATTATCAACCACTTCATAAACCAGATGATGAAGACCCCTTGAATTAGTATCACCTACATACATGCTTGGCCTTTTTCTAACAGCATCTAAGCCGCCCAAAACCTGAATATGCATTGCTCCATAACCTGAATCAGCCATTTTAATCTTGTTTTATCCTCTAGTTTGCTTAATAATTGTATTAGCTAAAATCAACTATTTTAATAAGAGATATAGCCATTTAATTATATAAAAATAAAAGATAGGGCTCTTTATATATTTTTCGTTTTTAAAATGACAATACAAGGGCTGTACTGCCAGAATTCAGGCATTTCAGCAGGTTTTAATTT
>CAYOHL010000025.1:1469-11871 GCA_964403775.1 uncultured Methanosarcinales archaeon | reverse complement strand
TGTTAAACGGAATTCATTTCTGGCGATAACTTTTTATATTGCTTTCTTCTGTTAGTAAACATGGCATCTAGTTTTGCAGAGTTAGTTAAGGAAATAAAATCATGCAGAGAATGTAGAAGTCTTTTTGGCTTTGAACCAAATCCAATTGTTAGTGGAAATCAAAATGCAAAGGTTTTGCAAATTAGCCAAGCACCATCTCAAAATGCTCATAATATAAGTAAATGTTTTAATGACGCCAGTGGTAGAAAATTAAGAGGTGAATGGTACAAGATTCCAGATGAAGATTTTTATAATGACAATAATTTTTATATTTCAGGGATTGGACACTGTTTTCCAGGAAAAAGTCCTAATAGTGGAGACAAAGAACCACCAAAAAAATGCGCAGATAAATGGTTAAAACAAGAAATAAAACTTGTTAATAGTAAAATCATTGTTTTAATTGGTCGTTATTCTGCAAATTATTTTTTCCCAAATAAAGACTTTTCTGAATTAATTTTTAATAATCAAAAAATTGATGATAAGCTAACAATAGTTCTTCCACACCCATCTCTTCTTAACCAAAAATGGTTCAAAGATCATCCAGATTTTGAAACAAAAAGGCTTCCAGAAATAAGAAAAATAATACATGATATTTTGTACTGCCTAATTCTCTAACTTAACTAATTTATTTTGAGGCCAGCTTGATATCACTTGCCTTGATTGTTTTTCTTCCAGCATGGGTTGCAAGCTTTACAGCATCATTTGCAATTTCCTCTGCAATCTCTTCTAAAGCGTTTTTTAGTGCTGCCTTTGCCTTGTCAGAAACCCTCTCAGCGCCGCATTTTTTCATTATTTTCTCCATTGCAGCCAAAGGAATAAGTCTTTTTCCCATTTTTCACACCCCAAAACAGTTGATTTGTTTTAATAAGGTGAAAATGGGCTTTATATTTAAGGTTTTTGTTTTTTAAGGCCAGACTAGACTAAAATATCCTTTATTCAATAAACAAAACAATAAAAAAGGCAGATTAAACCCTTGTAGTAGTAAAAAGACACAATTCCCTTTCAAAAGATATTTATGTAAGCATTAACTAAAAGCCTGTATGAGCAGAAAATCAAAGGGGATAAATGCTGAGCGAGAATTAGTTCATTTATTCTGGAAAACAAATGAATGGTCTGCTATAAGAGTAGCTGGCTCTGGAAGTAGTCCTTTTCCCTGCCCTGATGTTCTAGCTGGGAATAGGATAAGAAAACTAGCTATTGAGTGCAAAACAGTTAATAGTAAAAATAAATACATGGCAGATAAGGACATAAACAAACTAAACAAATTTTCAGCTGTTTTTGGTGCAGAGCCGTGGATAGGGATTAAATTTAAGTCTGATTGGTTTTTTCTAAGCTTAGATGACCTTAAAAAAACAGAAAAAGGCTATGCTATTTCTAAAAGCCTTGCAAAGAATAAAGGGCTGCTTTTTGATGAATTAGTTGAAAAATAGACCTTTTTTTATCAAAAATTGTTAGAATACTGTGGTTCAGCCCACAGTATTTATTAAAAAACGAAAGTTTTATAAACTCATTTACCCATAATTCATATTCATCGCTTCTTGAATTCTGGAGGAAAATATGCGATTGTCCAATAAAATTATAGAAGCCACTATTGCTGAAGTAGCTGGCGAGGATGTGCTTTTAATAGTCCATTTTCTAAAAAACAAGAAAAATATTTCTGAATTTAAGATAGCAGATGCAATAAAAAAAGAGATAAATGAAACAAGAAACATGTTGTACAGGCTGCATGAGGCAAACCTTATTTCTTTTATAAGAAAGAAAGACAAGAAAAAAGGCTGGTATATCTATTACTGGACATTCAAGCCAAAGATGATAAAACATCTTATTACTAGCCTGAAAAAGGATAAACTGGCAAAACTAAAAGACAGACTTTCAAGAGAGAAGAGCAGCCATTTTTTTATCTGCCAGAACAAATGCATAAGGCTTGATTTTGAGCAGGCAATGAACTTTGAATTTAAATGCCCTGAGTGCGGGGAAATGATGAACCAGGAAGATAACTTAGAAAATATAAGGTTAATTGAAGAAGAAATTAAAAAAATTGAGAGCGAGCTAGAATAAATGCCTTCTGAACATCCACCTATTGTTGATCCTGACTTCTTGTATGAAGATATGCGGTTTGTAAATACCAAGTTCTGAGATAATGCCTGTTACCAGGTCAGGGCTGACTTTTTCAAATGCAAAATAGTCTATTGTGACCCCTTTAGGGGGATTTTTCCATATCTCATCGCCTCTCCTTTTTTCAATTTCCTCTTCATAACCAAAGATTGTTTCTGTGTCAAACTTCCATGAGTCAGCACATGCATAAACAGGAATGTCAAACTTATTTGCTATCTCTGCATAAAGCTCAGAACCTATTTTATTGATTACCTTTCCCTCTGTTGTTATTGCATCAGCCCCGATCAGCATAAGGTCTGTTTTCTTTAATGCAAACCTTGCTGCAGCATCAATAAAGTGTTTTACCGGGACGCCTAATTTTGAGATTTCCCTTGCAGTAATTCTTCCTTGATATAAAGGTCTTGTCTCTGTGTTGTGCACCTCAAATTTCTTGCCCTGTTTTTTTGCCTGTTTTAGGATTTCAAATATTGTTGATGAATGGCAGTGCGTGAATACAACAGAGCCGTTCCTGATTTTCTTAGAACCAATCTGCGCTATTATTTCCTGGTTTTTATCAAAACGCTCCAACACCTCATTAACCTTCAAGCAGATGGCTTTTGCCAGCTCAGCAGGGTCATCATAATTAAGGTCATGCATAACATAGTTAAGGGCATTCCTCATGCATGGCTCAGTGGGTCTTGTCAAAAAAAGAATGTTTTTTGCATGATAAAGGTCAGCCAGAATCCCGGAAATATTCTTTGACCTTGATTCTTTGACAACATCTTTCAGGGATTTGACAGCTTCTTTTGCAACAGCTTCTGCACCCTGAACCCTTAGGTTCTTGATTCTGTTTACTGCTTCCTTAAAACCCATTTTTCAGAAGGATTTACCTTTTCCTTTTTCCACCAGTTCTTCTTGTCTTTAACACAGATTCAATATTCTTCTCTTCACTTATAATCCTATTAGCAATCCTCACAAGGTTTTCATCCATTCTTGCAATCCTCCTTTCCAGCAGAACAAGAATCCGGATGGAGTATAATATTGCCAACACAATGCCTAATATAATGCACAGAATAGCCTGCTCCAATGCCATTTTCTCACCTCTTTTAATATTATATGCTATTTAAATTACCCATCTATATAAATAGTTTTTGGATTTAGAACCATAAACAAGTCCTCGTCATTTCCAAAAGATTTAAATATAACTTAACCATTTTAGGTATCATTAAAGATTATCATTAAAATCATACAAGGGTGGGAGATAATGGCTGACGAAGATAAAAAATTCTCAAAACAACTGATAGGCAAAACAGTTGTTAGCAAAACAGGCAAGCGCTTTGGCGAGGTTGGTGATATTATATTTGAAACAAGGTCAGGAGAGCTTATCAACATTGTTCTTGGTAATCCAACCGTATACACAGAGAAGCTGGAGCTTGAAAAAAACAAGGAAGGGGAGATATTAATCCCTTTTAGTGCAGTAATAGCCATGGGAGATTTTATTGTCATAGCAGAAGAAGACATAGTCTAATTCTTTAGGGATAAATATTTAAATGATACCTATTTAGTTCTCTTTATGGAAGACACAATCTGGACTGAAAAATACAGGCCAAAGGAATTCTCTGATATAAAGGGCCAGAAAGAGATAGTCAAGAGAACAAAGGCATTTGTCAGGCAAAAAAATATGCCTCACCTGTTGTTTGCAGGGCCAGCAGGAATTGGCAAGACAAGCCTTGCCCTGGTCATAGCAAAAAAACTCTTTGGAGACAGCTGGCATGAGAATATTCTTGAGTTAAATGCCTCTGATGAAAGGGGCATTGATGTTATAAGAAACAAAGTAAAGGACTTTGCAAGGACAAGGGCGATTGGCGATGTTCCATTCAAGATAATTTATCTTGATGAGTCAGATGCCCTGACAAAAGAGGCACAACAAGCTTTAAGAAGGACAATGGAGAATTATACAAGAACATGCCGCTTCATCCTCAGCTGCAACTACAGCAGCAAGATTATAGAGCCAATACAGTCAAGATGCGCCATATTCAGGTTTAGGCTTTTGGCCAAAAAAGATATTATAGAAATCATTGAGAATATTGCAAAATCAGAGTCATTGAAAATAGACGAAAAAACAAAAGAGGCTTTGTATAATGTTAGTAATGGCGACTGCAGGAAAATGGAAAATATTATGCAGAGCAGTGCAGCTATTTCAAATAAAATAACAGAAGAGCTTATCTATTCAATAGCATCTGTTGCAAGGCCAAAGGAAATCAATGATGTTTTGCAGCTTGCCTTAAAAAATAAGTTCAATGATGCAAGGAACAGATTATTGGATGTTATGCTTGAGTATGGATTGTCTGGACTTGATATTATAAAGCAGATTCAGAAAGAAATACTTAACTTAAATGTTGAGCCAAGAAAAAAGATGTTCTTAATAGACAAATGCGGCGAGATAGAGTTCAGGATGGTCGAGGGCTCTGACGAGTTTTTGCAGCTTGAGGCTCTTTTAAGCCAGGTTGCTTTAATAGGAATAAAAAAAGAAAATTAAACAGAGTGTTTTACTAAAACCTGTGTTGATATGCTTTCTTTATAGTCATACTCTAATTTTATGTTGACTGGCTTCTCAAAGTCTGTGCCTGTTTCTGCTTCCTGGGTGCATGTTATTACCCTTTCGCCGCCATATAATGTTACATAGCCGCTTGTAGCTCCTCCCTCAAGGCCTGTGCAGGTTAAGCCGCTCATTCCTGTATCAACAGTTACATGCACCTTATTTTCATTTGCCCTTGTATATTCGCAGTTAGAGTCTTTTTTGTATATTCCGCCATTGCCCCTGGGTTCTATCTTAAAGTTGAAGTTAAACTTGTTTTGGCCTCTGGGCATTTCCTCAAAGCTTGTAACCTGGATTGGCCCTCCTGAGTTAAAAACCTTCTTTTTTTCATTAATCTTGCAGATATCGCCCTCTTTATCAATCTGCCCCTTTTTTATGCAGAGCATTGAATTAACATTTGTTGCATAATTATAGCATACATCTGCCCTTATTGTGTAAGGAGTGTTCCCAACTAAGCTTTCATGATGATTTAATCCTGAAAAGATGACATAGGTTGTTGTCCCTTCTATTCTATTTCCCTCAGAGTCCTTATAAGTTCCTTCCAAGTCCTCATCAGGGTGCTTAACAAAATCAGAATCAGACAATCCAAATTCAGTTGGGTCAATTCCGCTGAGCCTTACCTCAATCTTATCCTTAGTTACAGTATGCTCGCCCTCATTCTTCAGCTTGACAACAACATCAAAATCAAAATCCCCGCCATCGTAGACCTCTGCAGGGGGCGCATCCTTGTCATAGCTTATCAAAAGGCCTGTTGTTCCGCCAATAAAAGGGCTTCCCTTAGAAGGTGTTGCTTCTTGCTTGCATCCAAATGCAAAAACCAGTAAACTCAATATCAATATTATACCAAGATAATTTTTCATTTTTAACTCCTCCTCTTTTTAATACATCCTCTGATTATATAAATTTTTCTGTTAATCAAGGCGTATTTAATATTTCAACACTTTTTTGTATTGATGATGAGTAGCCATACTCC
The DNA here is from genome assembly GCA_964403775.1 of uncultured Methanosarcinales archaeon. Lineage (GTDB taxonomy): Archaea > Nanobdellota > Nanobdellia > Woesearchaeales > CG1-02-33-12 > CG1-02-33-12. The sequence goes on along the minus strand of CAYOHL010000025.1, from coordinate 6,166 downwards.
AGCTTGACCTGCAGCGGAGTTGTATATGCTGACTTGCTCATTGCTGGTTTTGGAACAGTGCATATGGCGCTTCCCTCCCCATTTATCAGATTAATTGGGTTGGCTGGCTTGCAGCTGAGGCTGTAGCCAGAAACACGGCCGCTTACATAAACCTTATTCAGGTTTGTATAATCAAGAGAGTATGGGCAGTCAATATTGAGCCTGCTCTTGTCAACAACCTTGCCGTCTCCAAGATTTTTTATGTATATCTTGAACTGTATTTTATTTGAAAGAACAGTCTCTTCTATTTTTGTTACAGCAACAGGAGCGCCCTGGCCGCCTGATAATGAATAGCTTGGAGGGATTGTGCAGACCTTTGTTTTTTCCTTTGTTGAATATGGCTCTGGATCAACACAGACTGTTTGGGAGGCTATTGTTTCATAGTTATAGCATGAGGTAACAAGAAAGTTTGCATTATAGCTGTCAATATTCCTGCTGTCAAAATTTATTATATTGCCCCTAAATGAAACCACATCATAGCCGCCTTCTGGGTTGTAGGGGTTTTTCCCCTCAAGATTGGGAATTGACATCTGTTTTGGCATGCCCATTATAAGAGTGTCATCAAAACCACTGAGATAAATTGCCAATCCAGTAATGCCTGTTGGCTGTGGATAGGCCCCTTTGTTTTTTATTTCTACAACAAGGTCAATTGGCATGTTGTCATACATCTTGGCTGGGGGCATATCTGCCATAAAACTCATAACAATTCCTTGAGTCCCTTTTCTGTAATCAGTACTGTCTCCTGTTTTTTGCGTGCATCCAAAACTAAAGAACAAAAGCAATATAAGGAATGTTAATATAATACTTCTCATTTTATTATATAATCCCTTGATTTGTATTTAAAACTTTCTATTAAAACTATTTTTTTATTGTAACTTTTTTTGATAAAGAGTATGTGTATCCATAGTCTAGCTCAATTGTCAACGGGCTGGTGTAGGTTGCCCTGTCTTTTGGAACTCCTTTTTCAAGAATACACCTAACCTCATCCTCGTTAGATTTTAACTTTAACGGCTCTGGCTTGCACTCAAGCTTCTCATTGGAAAGCATAACTTTTATATCAACTATATTTAACTCCCTATGCTCCAATGGTTCTGAGGAGCACACATCAGATATCTTGCTCTTGTCAATAACCTCGCCATTGCCAACATTCTTTATATGTATTTTAAATGCTGGCTTTATTAGGTTATCATCCTCTGCTGGAAGCATATCACTCTCTATTTTTGTTATTGCAACAGGGGCTCCCTGGGGAGTCAAGGTTATATCCTTGATAGTACACACCTTTTGCATCTTTTTTAAGTTGTGGATGTCTGTATCTATACAGACTGTAATGTCTTTTTTTGTCTGGTATTGGTAGCACACACTTGCTAATATTGTTGAATCATGTTTCTCGCTTTGTTCACTTATTTTTTTTGTTTTTGCCTTTATTATTTTTACTAGCTGGTCCCCTGTTGGAAGGGCAACTGACTTGCCTTTCAAACTAAACCTAGCAACCCCATCATTCTGGTTCATCAGCTCCATGTAATCCTCTTCAATTGTAAAAGAAATAAAGCCATTCTTAATGTCATATGCCCCTGTGTTCTGTAAGAGAACACCTATCTGGAATGGATACTCCTCATATGTTTCGCCTGGAGGGGCATTAGCCAGGAATTCCATTAATATGCCCTGGCTTCCTGTTCTTAAATCATCCTTTGTTGTTGTTTTTATAAATGGATTTGTAATGCATCCTGGCATAAACAGAACAAGAATAATAGCAGGCAATAAAATCATTTTGATGCTTTTATTTGGTTTCATTTTTTCAACTAATTATACTCATCACGCATTTGTTATCATACCAATTACATTCAATACCCTTTGATTCAAAATTACAAATATCTTTTTCACAGTAGTCTTTGGTAAGGTATATATTACAATAATCCTTGCTTGGCATTCCTTGAATAGTGGTGTAGTAAGGACAATCTTTACAGGAATCATAATAAACTTCATCACCGCTTTTCTTAAAAAAGGAATAACAGCCTAAATTGCATGGATCATCATCACACCATGTTTGGTCATTAAATCCAAGCTTGTCATAATGGTTTGCATCATAATCACTGCATTTGCTTATTGCATCGCATGCAATCTCTTTATTTGTTTTTCCATCTACGCCTTCATTCAGTTTATCCTTAAATTCCTGTGCATCTGCCTCTGAAGTCATTGCCTCTTCTGGGCTTTTGTAGTCTTCTAGTTTCTCTATCTCAACAGGAACTGATTTTTCAAGCTCATAAATATAGCTGGCTGTAACCCTGAAGTATCTTGTTGTTATGGGCTCATTGCCAAGCAGGCTTCTCGGCTCAACAGGATTCAGCCTGCACTGGATGGAATGGAATTTTCCTGTTTTTATGTCTTCTGTTCTCTTGTCAGGAACAAGGCTGTAGATATTGTAGCCATCCTCATTTTCCTTGAATTCAAACCCATGGTCGCAGTTTGTCAACTCTAAGCTGTCATGAACCTGAACCTCTAAATCTGTTATTTTTTTGATGGTTCCCTCCCAGTTGTTTTCTATTGTTATGCCAAAGAAAAAAGGGATGTTTTCTCTATCGCTGTAAACCCCTACTGGCAGCGGCTCAGCTGTTCTCATACCTATTCCAATAGGACCATTTGTGTATATTGCTATTGGGTATCTATGGCTGATTTTGTAATGCTCAAAAACATCAATGCCCTCTCTTGTCAAAGCCCTCAGCCTTTCCTTATCCATGAAATATGTTTTTAGGTAAGCCATTGTCTCAAAGTTAAATTCTGCATTAAAGGTCACATCCCTCTTGCCCGGGCTAAGCTTGTCAAATGAGCAGTCAAGATACTCCTCTTCTTCTGTTGCTATGTTAAATTCGTCCTGAGGGGTTATACCCCCTTCTATTTTTTTATCGCCCTCTTTTGCATAGCATGAAACCTTTATGTTTATTTCCTTATCCAATGTTTTTGCCTTCAGAACAGCCCAGACAGTTATTTTTTCCCCCTCAAAGAATTTTGGGTCAGCTGCCTGCAGGTCTTCAAGATAAACGCCCACTGGCTCATGCTCATACTCATCAACCTTGCCCATGTAATAATCGCCTGTAGCTGTTTTTATAAGGCTATTCCAAGCATCTTTCCAGGCCTTTCCAATATTTTTTACAACACTATTAACCCCATAACTTAGGTCCCTCATAGTATTTGAGATTGTTTGCTGCACATTAATGCCTGTTTCAATATCACCTATCCTCAAATCATTTATAAACCCATTAATCAAGGCTGGAAAAACAAGAAATAATAATAATAATACTATAACCCACCTACATATAACAATAAACCAGTTCTGCCCCATTGCAAAACAAAGGAACAATACCCAGGCAGGAAAAAATATAATTGCTGTCTGGAATGCTTGTGAACTGCCTAAAAACGGAATTACCCCTCCTAAATAAGGGGCAAATATTGCAATTGATGATAATATTAAGGGGATTTTAATGTTAGCAACATCAATAACTCCTGGATTTTCTTGGTCCTTAAATAAGGTAAGCCATGCAGCTATTGTTAATATGAAATAAGCAAACACTCTAAAATTAGTGTTTCTGAAGTTTGAAAAAACATCAATAAAATGAATAACAAGGCTGATAATAACAAAGAGGGTTATTGAGGGATTAGCAGTAAAACCTTGATTCATCCACCTTAAAAAATTTTTTCCAACATCTTTTGCTCTTGCCATGCATCCCTCTTTTTAGAGAACTAAAAAATTATTTCTCAAGCCTTACTTTTAGCTCAACAATGTCAAGCATTGACAGCGGCTCTATTTTTATGAAGTTATTGCCTTCTCTTACATAGTCGCCTATATTTTTGTGATATTTTGCTTCATCAGTGTCAACATAAATCATTCTGTTGTTTATGTTGAGGTTCATTATTTTGTCTTTTTTGTCGTCAACAAACTCAAGAGCCAGTTTAGCATCATATGAACCGCTCTTAATCCTTTCGAATGCTGTTTCATTAACCTCAAAATAATATGTTGGGTAGGTTAGTTCCCTAAGGCTTGTCTGCACCTTTATCTGCTCGATAAGGTAAGAGCCCTTGTCTGTTTTAAAAACAATGTTGTTATCCCCTTTATGCAGGACATTTGTCGAGAAGCTGTAGACATTTATGCCCCCGCAGTCAGGTATGCCAGAAAAAACCTCCTGGTAGTTAATCAAGACATCAAGTTTTCCAGCATCCTCTGGCTTGCATTGTGGTAAAAACCTGAGTTTAGCCCTCTCAAGGTTCAGCTTTTCATTCTCGCTTATGAAGAATATGTTTTTGCTCTCCTGCTTGCTTATATCAGCAACATCGCCGACTATCTTGATATCATCAAGGCTGTAGACATTTGTTGACCAAAACCTAATTCCTGTTCCAGAAACACTAAACTCTAATATATTATTTCCCTCAAGATAATCCTTTTTCAGGGTTATTGGCTTTGGGTTTGATGTTGTTATTTCGCTCTCAAATATATTGACATTGTTCAATTTTATGGTTAGTATTCCTTTATGCTGTTTTGCTGTAAATGACAGCAAAACATTTTCTGTATTCTTTAAATCAGATATTCTGAATGGAACCTCTTTTTTTGCCTCATCAAACAGCCCATGCCTTATTATAAACGGGTTGATTGTATCTAATTCCTGGGC
>CAYOHL010000025.1:0-1369 GCA_964403775.1 uncultured Methanosarcinales archaeon | reverse complement strand
CATCAAACAGCCCATGCCTTATTATAAACGGGTTGATTGTATCTAATTCCTGGGCATTTATTGTCTTATACAAGTAAAACGGCGAGATGTCATGCTCATACTCCTTTTCTTTTAGATAATCAAGCCTTCCTGGGTATTCAAGCAGCAAAATACTTTCTTCCTCTCCCTCACTAACACCTTCATCATCTTTTTCAACAGTCTTATTTTCCCCCAGCAACTCTGCCCTTTCCTCTGGGGGAAGAAATATAATATACAGTATAATCAATCCAACAACAAGGGCTATAAATCCGGTTGCACTAGCAGCACTAGTGCCTTGAGCTTTTTTATTATTCATAGGTGACCACCTAAGCCTAAATAGATAACTTAATATATATAAGTTTTCCTATTTTAAAGGTATGAAACAAATTTACTTTAATTCAAGGAAGGCAGAGCTAAAGCTTAAGATTGAAAACATGGATGATCTCTGGTGCTTAAGCCAGGTAATAGAGCCAGGTGATCTTGTTAAAGGCAAGACCATAAGGAAAATAAAAATAGGCGAGACCAACCAAAGAAAGGTTAATATTGTTAAGAAACCTGTTTTCATTGAAATAAGAGTTGAAAATGTTGAGTTTCATGAATATTCCTCTATTTTAAGGGTTTCCGGAACCATAACACAGGGTCCGGAAGACATACAAAAAGGCTCTTACCATACATTCAATCTAGAGCCCGGCTCTGTAATCACAATAACAAAAAAACAATGGCTGGGCTTTCAGATTGAAAAGATAAGACAGGCATCAGTTGAAACCAAGAAAATATTGATTTGTGTTCTTGACAGGGATAATGCATGTTTTGGGCTCTTAAAAAAACAGGGCTTTGGCCTGCTTTCAGAAATAAAAGGAGATGTTGAGAAAAAGGCAGACCTGAAAGCAAAAGCAGGAAATTTTTATAATGAGGTTATAAAAAAACTTTATGATTACACTGAAAGATACAAAATTGAGAGCATAATACTTGCAAGCCCTGCATTCTGGAAAGAGGATTTAATGAAAAACATAAAGAATGAGGAGACTAGGAAAAAAATAACCTTGGCAGCATGCTCCTGCTCTGGAAAAGAGGCAATTAATGAAATATTGAAAAGGCCTGAGGTAAAAAACGTTTTAAGACAGCAAAGAATTGCAAAGGAGCTAGAGCTAGTTGAGGCATTGTTAGAGGAAATATCAAAAAATAATTTAGCTGTTTATGGCCTGAAAGAAACAGAAAAAGCTGTTAATGCAGGGGCTGTTGAAAAGCTTCTTGTAACAGACAGGCTGATACAGAAAACAAGGGCTGAAAACAGGTTTGAAAAAATAGACCAGCTTATGAAAAGCACAGAAAGCATGAAAGGCATTGTCAG
>CAYOHL010000024.1:0-12983 GCA_964403775.1 uncultured Methanosarcinales archaeon | reverse complement strand
AATCGGGGAAATGTACTGCTTTGGCTATGAGGAAGCAGCCCTGAATGGATGCAGGTAAGATACTTTATTATACTGCAAAATAACTGTTTAAAAATATAAATATTTAAATATAGTTATGGATATACTATATAATAGTATTTGGGGGTTTAAATAATGCAGAACAAAGGGGTATTTAATGTATTCTTCAGGGAAAAGCCTGCAATGATGCTGGTTGAGCTTAAAAATGCAAAAAACGAGATTTATGCTTCTTCTTTGGCAAAAAACATTGACTGCACTTACTCGCATGTTGTCAAGATACTTCAGGAAATGCAGAAATCCAACCTAATAAGCTTTGACAAGCAGGGAAGGCTAAAGCTCCTGGCATTAACAAAAAAGGGAAATGAAGTTGCAGAGCATATAGAGAGAATAAAAAACATCCTGTGATTTTTAGCAAAGCTTAAATATAAGCTACAATATTTTCTATAATAGTATTAAAAAATTATTTTTAATAGAAAAATGTTTGTTGTAAAAAAAGAGAAAAACCAGATACTATCACTGCCTGTAAAGGAAATAACAGCAAAAGAGGCAAAAAACATTAGTTCTGACTTGGCATTAAAAATCCTTAAATTATTGGTAAAAAAACCGATGTATCCAATAGAGCTTGCAAAAGAGCTTAAAGTGCATGAGCAGAAAATATACTACCATATTAAGAATCTTGAGAAATCAGGAGTAATAAAAGTCAATAAAAAAGAAATAAAACAGGGAGCTGTTGCAAAATATTACTCTCTTGACAAGCCTGCTCTAATAATCAGACTAAAGGAATTTGAGGAAACACAGAAGATAATGCCGAGAAGCAGCTCAGAATTCCTGGAGCCCTTCATAAAAAACGGGCAGCTGGATGCAATGATAATAGTTGGCTCTCCTGACCCTCATGGTCCTGAGAAAGCCAGGTCAAGGGACGGCTATTATGGGATAGATCTTGCATTATTTTTAGGGACTTTTCTCAACTATGTCCCAGACTTAAATGTAAGGCTTGACACAGAAGCAAGGCAGGAAGAGCTTAAAAACAACCTCATACTTTTAGGCGGCCCAGTGGTAAACAACATAACCAAAGAAATTAATGAAAAAATGCCGATATTCTTTGACAAAAACAACCACTGGGCTGTAAAATCAAATATATCAAAAAACATTTACCCAACAGATGAAACAGGCCTTATAGTCAGCTTCAAGAACCCGTATAATAAAGAAAAAAACATACTGCTTGTTGCTGGAAGAAGGTATTCAGGAACAAGGGCTGCAATAATAGCATTCCTGAAATATTTCAAGGAAATAGCAAAGGGCAACATACACAACAAAAACATAAAGGCAAGGGTTGTTGAGGGAATAGACCTTAACTCTGACGGAATTATTGATGATGTTGAATTCAGGGAATAATCTTAACAATCTCCTGGCGGATTTTAGCGAAACTATTTTCAGCCTCTTCAATAAACTCTTTTTCCATGTCAGTGGGTATCACTGCTCCTGCTGCACTTAAATGGCCTCCTGCCTCGCCACCAACCTTTTCAGCAATATCTGAGATTATCTTAAACAAATCAATACCTGCTTTCCTGTTGGATATTCTCAAACTGACTTTTGTCTTTCCATTTAACAGGCGGGCCATTGACATTACAAAGGTAGTTTTGTCAAAGCCATTTGAGGATGAAATAATTGATGCAAGGGTTCCTATCATTGTAGCCATTACATTGTCTTTTGCGTTTATTATGATCATGCCCTCTTTCTTGATTATATCCTCGGAACCTTTGTTTTCTTCATACCATCTCATTGTCTTGACAATCTCCCTCTTATACCCTAGGAGATTATTTATTGCCTTTTTCTTTATTTTTTCATCATTCAGGCAAGCCCCTATTCCAAGAGATGATTTGTTAAGCCTTCCGCATGCATTAAGCAATGTTGAGAATTCCTTTGCATCCCTTAAAGGGGATTCTTTTTCTTCATCGCATAAGATATAAACATAGCTGAAAATATCCTCTGGCTTTTTCTCATCAACTCTTTTCATTATGATGCCGGCAGACAATTTTTTAATCTCATCCTCTGTAAGCTGAACAAGCTTTTTCCATTCCTTTCCATTTTTTGGGTCTATTCCAAGCTGATGCAAAAACTGGATTGCATTGCTCTCAGACCCAGTTACATTTGGTATATAAGGGTCTGTGCAATATTGCAGTATTTTATGTAATGGCTTTGTCTGTGCACCAAAAACCCTTAATCCCTTTACCACCTTTATCTTTCCCCTTGCCTTGGCTGTCTCAAGAATCTCATTGTTAAGCCTTGAAAAGCCATTGTTTTCCTGTACATCGCCTATTGCGCCAACAACCGCAATATGAGCCATGTCCTCATTTTTATTGTCTAAATATTTTGCAAAGAAGTAAACAACTCCTGCCCCTGATATCTCATTTGTTCCATTAACTCCAAAAAGGTGAGGATTAACATGGATGATGTTATCATGAATATCAACATTCTCTGGCTTATGGTGGTCAAGAACAAAAACCTTTTTATTGGCAAGCAAGCTCTTTATGTCACTTAATTTTCCAGAACCAATGTCAGTAAAGAAAAAACAGTTGTAGTTTTCCTTTGAAATCTCTGATATAATGCTTTTGTTAAGCTGCTGGACAATTGAAACAGAATATTTTCTGTTCTCAAGGTTCAGGGCATTAATCAATATAGAGCAGGCACTAATGCCATCAGAATCAAGATGAGAGATAATCCTTATCTTCTCTTTTTTGTCTAGTTTCCTGAATCTTTCAGCTGCCTGCTTTACAGAATCTTTGAATCTTTCATATTTATCCAATTTTACCACTTACTCTATAAGAATCTTTATCTTATCAGGGTCATACTTCCAGTCTTTCTCAAGCTTTTTTGTTTTTTTGTAATATTTAACTAGCTTCCTTATTTTAGACTCTGTCAGCTCAAGCCCTCTCTTTGCAGGAACATCATGCCTGTTTAATTCCAGATGCTTTTTTAGTGTAATGCTTTTTTTTATCAAGGCCATTAAGTCTTCTGGTATCTTTGACAGAATGTTTTTTTCTTTTAGTATTGTTGTTACATTCTTTCCAATAACCTGTTTTATATTGGGTATGCCGTAAACATCTCTTAAAAACAATCCAATCTGGCTTGGTGTTTTTCCCTCTTTTGCGAATTTTGCTACCAGCAGCTCTATCTCATTGGGCTTGTATCTTACCCAGCTCAACCTTGTTATTTTTGATGGCTTTGTTGAACCGGACTTCCCTTTGCTTCCTGAATACATTCTTGCCATTTTTTCCTCCTAAGAGACCAAGAAAAAGAATCTTGTCTCCAGCATAACCTAGCCTTAACCAGATTATCTCTTGATGCAAAAAAGAAAACAAGCTTCATTTAAAAAACTTTCGTAGATTAGCCCTGCGCGGATTCGAACCGCGGTCTCAGGCTGTCTCCAGCAAAGAAAACCCAGTGAATCTCAGATTCACGCTGCCAAAGGCCTGAATGATTGGCCGCTACACCACAGGGCTATGCTCAAAAAGAACTGTATTTTGTTTATAAAACTTTTTATTCGAAAGCTTTAAATCATTTGTTTATTTCTAAAACATTATGCAGCCATTATGCCTTAAATGCAAAGGAAGAGGCTTTTGCGGAAGAAGCTTCTGCCCTATTTATGCAAAAAGCCAGGCAATCTTTAAAATTGAGAAGATGCTTGAAAAAACTGATTTCTCTAGCTCAAGCCCTGCCCCATTTGTTGGCCATTATGGCTACCCGAATGTTAATGTTGGAATACTAAGCCCTGCAAGGCTTGATGAAGAGCCAGAGCTTTATGATGCTCCGAGCTATTGGGCAGAGCATAATTTTAAGATACCAAAAATAGTTGATTTGAGATCATCATTAATAAACTCAAGATTCAAGATACAAATAAAGAATCAAAACAGGTTTTTGGATATAAGCAAAGAGGTTGGAATGGCCTCAAAGCCAGTTGATGTTGAGCTGTCATTAGATGAAAAGCCAAGATTCAAGCTAAAGGTTGATTCATACAATGCCCCAATGGGCCCGAATGCAAAGCTAAAAAATGCAAGAATAACATCAAACCCAAAAATATCGCATTATGTTGAAAAGGTTGTTGATGACACTGACCTTAAGGCAAGAAATGCAATTTTATACCTCCATAAAAAGAGTTTTGATGAGAACTTTCTTACAAAACTATTGAGTGTTGGAAATCTCGGGCTTAAAAAAAATAGAAAGCTGGTTCCGACAAGATGGAGCATAACTGCAACAGATGACATGATTGCAAAAGAGCTGATAGCAAAGATTAAGGATTGCAGGCAGGCAGATTATCTTGCCTTTTTTGGCTCTTACCTTGGTAATTATTACTTAATCTTATTATTTCCAGAGCCATGGAGCTATGAATTGTTTGAGGCTTATATGCCAAAGACAAGCTGGAATATTGAGGATAGTATAAATTACACAACTGACTATGAGCCGTATCATGGAAGAAAAACCTATGCTGAAAACTGCGTAGGAGGGTATTATGCTGCACGGCTCTCAATAGCTGAAAAGCTTGAGAAAATGAAAAAACAGTCATCTGTTCTGGCATTGAGGTTTATAACAGGGGAATATGCTGTTCCCTTGGGTGTCTGGGTAGTGAGGGAGGCAGTAAGAAAAACAATGAAGAGCAGGCCAATTGAGTTTGCCTCAAAAGAGCTGATGTTAAACTATGCTTCGGTTCTAGTAAAAAAGAAATTCGGCTATGATGTTAATAATATTCTAAAAAACAGCATAATCCTCAGGAACATAAAGCACCAAACTAAACTAAACAAATTCATTAAATAAAATTGTTGATTATCAACAAATATTAATAAATGAATCTTAAATGTTGATTATCAACAAATACTCAAAAGATAAAAAATTTATGGCAATTAATAAGAACTAGTTAACCTTCTTCCTAAAAGACTCTAATTCATCCATGAACCTCTTTACTGTTTTTACAAGATGCTCTGGCTGGGTTTTTAGTATTTCAGCTGTTTTTGCCAGAATATCCCCCCCAAACCTTTGCGTTGATTTTAGCTCAAGCTCTTTTTTGGAGATTTGCTTTGCTTTTTTTATGGCCTTTCTTGCTTTCTTCCATTTGGTGAATAGTTCCTCTACTCTTGCAGGAATCTGAGCTTCATCAACATTCAAAATCCTTGAAAGTTTATCCAATGTCCCCTTTGTTTTGTCAATTTCTTCTTTAGCCCTCCCGCCTGCAACAAACTCAATTCTTACAACGCCATCCTGGATTTTTACAGCTCTTAATATCTTTATTTTTTCAACATCTGATGTGTTTTTCAGATGAGTTCCACCGCATGCCTGAACATCTATGTTTTTAATTTCAACAATCCTTATGCTTTTTCCAGGAACAGCTCCGCCCTGGTAGATGTTCATTCCGTATTTCTTCTCAGCATCATTTCTTGGCATGAAACTTAGATAAACAGGGATTTTATCATTAACTATCTTATTTGCAAGCTTTTCAATCCTTTCAAGCTCCTCATTTGTAATGCTCTGGTAGTGTGTAACATCAAGATGGGCCTTTTCAGTGGTTTTTTTTGCACCTGCCTGGTTTATATGTGGACCCAGAATTTTTCTTGCAGCTGCATTTATTATGTGGGTGGCAGTATGGTGCTGTGTTAGCTGCAGCCTTTTGTCAAGGTCTATTGCCCCTTCAACCCCATCTTTTTCCTTAAACCTTGGTTTATTGTCAAGAACATGAACAATGATATTGCCCTGCTTAAAAACATCAACAACATTCTGGTTATTTATGCTGCCTGTGTCATGATCCTGGCCACCAGAACTAGGATAAAATATGGTCTGGTCCAAAACAACATTGTTTTTGATTATTTTCAAAACCCCTGCCTTAAAACTATGTTTTTTGTAATCATCATAATAAAGTGCTTTTGTTTCGTTTAAACCATTTAAGTCAAGCTTTTCCCTTTCCTCAAAAGCTTCTTTTTTCTCCCTGCTGTGGAGCTCAGAGACTTCTGCATAGAAGTTCTTTGGAATCTCGACTGATTTTCCAAGCTTCAGGGCCTCCTCCCTTATCATATTAGGGTCAATTCCATGGCTGTCATACAGCTGTAACAGCCTGTCTTTGGATATTTTTTCCTTAATCAGCTTTCCAATCATCTGCCTTGATTTTTGCTTTGTTGAGTTGTATTTCTGCCTTTCAACATCAATTATCTTGGCAATTGCATCAAGGTTTTCTGAAAGCTCTGGAAACAGCGGCCTTAAATAGCTGGCATGCCCATTACAAACCTCACTTAAGGATATATCCCACTCATATTTATCAATAAAAGATAATGCCCTCCTTAAAATAACCCTCAGGTTATAGCCGCCTCCAATGTTAGAAGGCAGTGCACCGTCTGAAAGCGCAAATAACAATGACCTTGAGTGCTCTGCTATTGAGTAAAGGGCCGAGAGGGGGATTATCTTTTGCTTTAGCTCCTTTACATCTGCTTTTATCTTTGATGCAACATAAAGCCATGCCTTGTCTATATCTTCAGCTTCATCGACATTTAAATAAGATGCATAAGGCAAGAATCTTTTCATTAAGTCAGAGTCAGTCTTTACTCCTGTAATGTTACAGAGCTTTTTTACAACAGTTGGAAATACTGTTTCATAGCTTGTGCTTGTCCCATTGCTAAACCACGCATTCCTTTCAAGGCCCATGCCCATGTCAAGCACCTTTATATTAAGCTCCCTGTATGAGCTTGGCGTCTGCTCAAAAAGCATGTAAACCTGGTTTCCAAGCTCTAGGCCGCGGGAAAAAAACTCCATGCAGGGGCCGAAATTTCCGCCGCCAGCCCATGCATCCTCATGAAAAGTTATCTCATTGTTTTTTATACCAAGGCCTTTTTTAAGCCAGGAGTGAATATCCCTAAAGTACTGGTCCTGGTCGTATTTTTCAGGTGGCTGGAATGCATGCTGGCCAACCATTACAAAGCCTGTATAATGCGCCCCTGTTATGCCAACATTATCAACATCATTAAACCTTAAACATATTTGAGGAACAACCAAAGGGTTTGCAGGCGGCTTTACTTCGCCACTGACAACATATGGCTGGAAATCATAAATTGAAGCACCGACCCAATAAACATCCGGCCTCCATCTTGCAACAACCGGGTATCTTTTTATAGGGGTATACCCAATTTTTTTAAACAAAGAGGAGAATTTCTTCCATGTCTCAATATAGCTCATGCTTTCTTTTACAGGAGTATTGCCAATAAACCTAAAGCCGCCTGAGCATGCCGGGTCATCGCATTCTTTTTTAGGCTTTGTTGTCCAGAAGAATTTTTTGCAATGAATGCACTTTTCCCTTATAAAACCCTCCTGCCTTAACACAGAAGTGGCATAATATTTATCTGGCTCTCTGCTTGCCTTTTCCTTAAATATCCTTTTTGCCTCTTTGTCTGTTAGCATATTAAGATGTTTTTAGGGATATTATTTAAACTTTTTTATATTAAAGCAGAACTAGCATGTGCCGTGCATAATTGCGCAGACCTTTTTATTGCTTTTCAGGGCGTTATTATATTTATTACATGCGATTCCTGTTTTTTCTATGATTAGTTTTATTCCTCTTGTTTTTACAAATTCCTTTATTTTATCACTAACATTAACAAGGCCAGATGCTCCTGTTCCAATAATAATGATTTCTGGGTTTTCAGCTACAAGGTCTTTTATGTCATCAATAGTTATGCTGTGGCCTTCTCTGCCAACCCATCTGAAAACCTTGTTATTTATTAGCTTTATATCCCATTTATGCTCTTTTCCATCTATAATGTAAGAACCAAAAGAGTAAGAGTCTATCATATTAATCAGCTAGATAATTTAATTAGATTCCAGCAAGCGCTAAACTACGGCTTTCCAATGTGTTTTGAGCTGCATTCAAGGCAGTATGTATGAACAGCACCATCATTGCCAAGCTGCAGCTTACAGTCTTTTGCAGAAACAATAAGCTTTCCGCAGGACTCGCACCTATCGTACATAAACCCCCCTATCATAATATATATTTTTAAGCTTATAAATGTTTTCTTTTTCTCTGCTTTAGGTGATAAAATTTAATCCTAGTTTTTTAGCGTATTCCACTGCTTTATTAAATTCCTCTCTTGTTAAAGCCCTGTTTATGTCAGGGTATTCTCTGGCCATATACTCTGGCCTGTACTGGTCCATTAGATTAACTAAAACCATATCCCTGAAGTTCTCAGCAATAAAATCCAGTATTGGTTTTGTGCAGCAACTAAAATGATTTGGCAAAACCAGATGCCTAATAATTAACTCAGAGTCTTTAAAAGCAAGCAGGTGGTTTCTCTTAACAATATCCAAATAATTATCTATTTTGCTTAGTCTTTTTGCACATTTGTCATTGCCATATTTGAAATCAGTTAAATAAACATCCACTGTATTTTTCAATAAACCCATTGATTTCTCTGACATAAAGAAGTTTGAGTTCCAGACTACAGGAATATCTGATTTAAGATAGCTTAGTGTTTTTAGAATAAACGCAAGCTGCGGTGTTGGAGAGCCACCAACAAAATTAACATTTCTGCAATCTGAATGCTTATCAATTATTTCTGCCAGTTCCCTTTCCCCAATAAATTCTCCTTTTTCTATTCTCTGGCTTATTGTCCAGTTCTGGCAGTATTGGCAGGAAAAATTGCATGACATAAAAAATACAGTAAAGCTTGGAGAAATCATTGGCTCTTCCCCAAAATGTGTAAAATATGAGCTTATCCAGATCTTATCAGTTAGCTGGCATAATCCTAACTTGTTATCAAGCCTATTTACCCTGCATTTATGCTCGCAAAGTTCACAGCTTTCCAATATATCATAAGCATTTTTTATTTTCTCATTTAACCTAGACTGATTTAAGAGCTTGAACCTTGGTTTAGATTTACCCTCTAAGATAGAGCAATAGCTAGCTAGAGCCTTTTTTATTTCTTTATTATCTTCAAAAATTTTTACCCCCCAACTTATTTTTAGTGGGCCCACCCGGACTTTCACAACTGGCGAGCGCAGCGAGCGTGAGGGACTTCAATTGCAGAGCAATTGAATGTCGCTCTTTGCATGCCAGCCGAGCAAGCAGCTGTTTTGAACCGGGGACTCCCACCCTGTGAAGGTGGTGTCATAGCCGCTAGACCATGGGCCCAATCATAAAAAATTGTTTCTTGCTCTTAATTTTTCTATTTCATTATGCAGCTTTATAACCCTTTCTCTATGTTTCTTTCCTAATTCCTTTCTGAACCTTTCAATGGCTTTATTTATTTTAACTCTTTTACTGCCAAAAATAAGGTTGTCTGCATAAGCTATTATTTTTTGTTCTGTTGTTTTAGGTGTAAAATCCCTTAAAGGCAGATTAAGTTTATATTTTTTTATATCCTGTTTTGTTATCCCGACGCCAATATGCGTTTCAGCAATTTTTGCATATTTTGCAAGGCCCTCTTTATTTAGTATTTTTCCGCCAGCAAGGCCGTGCCTTATTGAACTTTTCTTATAGCATTTAAATCTTCCAATGTCATGCAATAATGAGCCTATTCCAACAATACCAATATCAACATCATGATTTTCTTTAATATCACCTGCTATTTCCAAGGCAAGCTTCTGGACAGCTCTTGAGTGATTTAACACTGCATTAAAGCTTTCCTTATTGTTGGAGTATTTCCTCAACAGCTTAACTGCCTCTTTTTCAGTTATATCCCTCATGAAAGAATACAAACAATGCTTTAATAAAAAACTTTCTAAAAAAATAAAGGCTCCCTATTCTCGGGTTTGGGGGTAGTAAGAATTAGGCAGGGAGCCTTATATAAATGTGATTTTCTTTGATTTTTTTGCCGGCTTTTTTAGCTCATCAAGCCACATCATGCCTATTTTCATCATCTCATTGTTGAAATTGTCTGATAGCTTGTATGTTTTCTTGTAAAGGTTGAAGTTGATAATGCCCATGCTTTTCATCGGGGTTAGTATCCTATCGTAAAACTGCCTTTTGTTGTATGAGAGCTTTACTTTCTTGCCCTTGTATGATGGCTCGTCAATCTCTGCAACTAAATTGCCCTCATGAAGCCTTGTGGCAAACAAAGACATCTCACTCTTGCCTATCTCACCTCCATTTTCCTTTATGTGATTTACTAACAGCTTTGCAACTATTTTCTGCTGCTTGGTGGCAAATATTATATCAAATATATCGTCTGGAATGTTAAATAAATCAAACAAAATAACCATTTTTAATATAATAAGTCATACTAGTATATAAATGTTACTATTTTGTATACTGGAATAGTCTTTTATAAGATTTAGAATAGCTAGTCTTTAGAAAAAAAGTCTTTAATCTCCTTGAGATAGTCTTTAGTAATTTTAATGTTAAGGTCAATGGGAAAGCATTTAAGATATGTTGGCCAGCAATACCTTTGATCCAGGAAAACTATTACTCCCCTGTCAGTTGATGACCTTATACAGCGGCCAGCGCTTTGCAATGATTTA
The DNA here is from genome assembly GCA_964403775.1 of uncultured Methanosarcinales archaeon. Classification (GTDB taxonomy): domain Archaea; phylum Nanobdellota; class Nanobdellia; order Woesearchaeales; family CG1-02-33-12; genus CG1-02-33-12. Next base: position 2,477 of record CAYOHL010000024.1, on the reverse strand, counting down.
TTAAAGCCTGGAAACCTGTAGCCATAATCAAAGCCCTTTCCAAACTTCATGTCATAATAATCTATCAAAGCCTTTGCCTCAAGGTCTGGCTTTTGCAGCGGTATTCCAATAACAACAACAGATTTCAATATGCCTGGCAAGTCAATTCCCTCTCCAAAAGAGCCGGATGCAACACACAAGAGTACAGCACCTGAATCCTTATAAGACTCAAATTTATCCAAAAGCTCTTTTTTCTCTTCTTTCTTTAGGTTAGGTGTTTCAAGAAAAGTTGTTTTCCTGCATAGCTTAGTGAAAAAATGATTAACAGAATCCCTGATAGCATAGCTTGGAAAAAACAATGCGCTATTTCCAGGAACCTCATTTACAATATCAGCGCATATTTTTGCAATCATCCTGAACTGCTTCTCATTTCTCAGGGAGTATTTTGTGCTTGTTTCAGGGATTATTATGTTAAGCCTGTTCTTGACTGGAAAAGGGCTTTTGTATGATTTCTCGATTGTATTTTCAGGAAAGCCCAAAAGGTCTTTGTACATAAAAGTAGGGGTTAATGTTCCTGACATTATTATTGTTGAGTGCGAGTTTTCAAGTATTTCTCTGGTCACTAAAGATGGGTCAAGGCACCTATATGACAGAATTATTGACTTTGGCCTTTTCTCAATTATCCTTACAAAGCCCTGATCAGGGCCCTGCCATGCGCTGAGAAACCTTGCAATTGAGCCAATGCTGCTCTGCTTTTTTGTTTCCCTGACAGCATCCCCTATAAACTCAAGGTCTGATACCAACTCATCATAATCAGCAATCTGGCTTATCTTGTTTGCAAACTCCTGCTTCTTTATAACAGCCTCATCATCCTGTTTTAGCTCTTTAGAAAGATTATCCAAAATATTTTTAATTTCAACTAAATTTTCTTTTGCTTCATAATACCTAAACCTTTTTGCCTCATTAATAGCCCGTTTTGCCATAAGGCTTGAAATTCTTTCTGTCATCAAATTCCTAACCCGGGAAGCAAGATTATGGCCCTCATCAACTATGATGATTGTTTTGTCAATTTCCTTTTGTATCCTCTTGAAAAAACTATCCCTTATGGCGGGGCTGAAAATATAGTAATAATCAGCGATAATAACATCTGCGTCTCTCGCCAGTAAGGCTGAGATTTCATAAGGGCAGAGCCTGTATTTTGAGCATAGACCCTTAACAGTTTCTGTATGGCATGGCGATAGTTTTCTTAATTCTGATAAAACTGCCTTTGCCTTGACAGTTAATTTTGATTTTTCCCTTGTGCTTGCATAAAACCTGCATTTATTGTCTTCTCTTACAGCCCTGCAGTAGTCTGCAAACTCATTTGAGTAAAGTTTTTCAACACCAGGGACAGGGCACATCCATTTCTTGCCTATTATATCAGCAGCCTTTATATCAAGGCTGTATTTTTCTTTTATTTTTTTTAAAGTGTTAATTGCAATAATATGCTGGGTATGCCTGTTTGTCAGAAAAAAGACAGTCAGTTTGTTTTTTGTTGCATAGGCAAGTGCAGGGGCCAGCACTCCGGCAGTTTTCCCAATTCCTGTTGGAGCATGCATAATCAGGCTTTTTTTGTTTTTAATGGCATCATCAACATCCAAAACCATATCTTCCTGTATTTCCCTGATTTTAGGATGGGGAAACAACAGATTATTTAGCTCATCTTTTGTTGTCATAGAAAAACAGGAAAATGCCTGTTATATAAATCTTTATCCAAAGAAATGGATTATTTTCCGAATTTCTCCTTAATCCTTTTTGCAAGCCCCTTTCCTTTTTCAGTTAGTGAACTGCCTGTTTTTTCAAATGCTGCCTTGCCTTTCTTAAGGCTTCTCTCCATTACAACGCTGTAATCATGCATAACAGCAGCCATATCCTTTATCCTGTTGCCGTATTTTTCAAGAAAAACAACAGTTGTCAAAGGGTATCTTACTGGCTCTTTTGGTTTTTCATCAGAATACCCGATTATTATTATTGCCTGCGGCCTTGCATGGTCTGGAATATTAAGAACCCTTGAGACAACATTCTCATCAAATGCACCAACCCAGCATGCTCCAAGACCAAGGGAATGGGCCGTTAAGAGCATATTCTCGATAGCAGCTGCACAATCCTGTATAGAGTAAAGCCTGTTCCCCCTTATTCCGTAAAACCTTTCGCTTTTTTTCAGGTCTGCACAAACAATTATGTGGACAGGTGCTTTTGACATCCAGTGCTGTTTTAAAGAGGCATTTGCAATTGCCTTTCTTTTTTCCTCATCCTGCACAACAATAAAATTCCAGTCCTGTATGTTTCCAGAGCTAGGGGCAAGCCTTCCAGCCTCCAAAATAGTGCCTACTTTGTCCCATTCAACCGGAACATCCAGATATTTTCTTATGCTTCTCCTTGTGCTTATACATTCAAAAACATCCATACTTACTATTATAAAACTTTATATTAATAAAACTATCGCTTTATTCAAAAAC
>CAYOHL010000023.1:0-13169 GCA_964403775.1 uncultured Methanosarcinales archaeon | reverse complement strand
TCAAACAGCTTTATCCTAAAAAACGGGATAGCAGAGGCCTCTGGCTTCAGCAAGATTAATGGCCTGGGAATGAGAATCATAAAAGACAAAACCCTTGGCTTTACATCAACAAATCATTTAGATAAGGAAAAAATAAAGAAATTAATCCAAAATACCATAAACACAACAGAAAAGGCATCGCACTTAAGAGAAGAAATAAACCTTTCTAGTGATAAACCACATAAAGATAAATATGAGGTTAAGCAGAAAATCAATTTAAATGATGTAAGCCCAGAAGAAAAAATAAAATTATTGTTTGATGCAGAAAAAGAATTGATTAATACAAAAATCAAGATTCCATCAAGATATCTCTCATTATCAGACAGCATAACAACCGAATATTTGGTTAATTCTGATGGAACAAATATTTTGGCAACTGTTCCAAGAGCCAGCTTTTTTTACCTGTTAACAGTTGAGCATAACAATAAGACCTCACAGAGAATATGGCAATATGGCCAAACAGGCGGATTTGAGTTTGTAAAAAAATGGGATATTCCTTTAGTTGTTGTTAATGAGGTTAAGGCATTACAAAATAATCTTAAATTTGGCATTAAGCCGCCAAAGCAGGCTCTTGATATTGTTGCAGCTCCACAAATAGTTGGAATAATGGTTCATGAAAGCGGTGGCCACCCTTATGAGGCAGACAGGATTATTGGCAGAGAGGGTGCTCAGGCAGGAGAGTCATTCATAACAAAAGAAATGCTTGGAACAAGAATAGGAAATAAAGCTGTAAATGTTGTTGATGATCCTACACTGGAAAACAGCTATGGTTTTTATAACTATGATAATGAGGGAGTAAAGGCAAGAAGAAAATATTTGATTAAAGAGGGAATAATAAATGAATTTTTGCATAACAGGGAAACAGCTTATTGCATGGGAATAAAAAGCAATGGCTCCTCAAGGTCTGTTAATTATGACAAGGAAAGCATTGTAAGGATGTCAAACACATTTATGCTTCCTGGAAATTATAGTGAAGAGGAATTAATAGAAGATGTAAAATTAGGCATATACATGAAAAATTTCATGGAATGGAACATTGATGATAAAAGAATTAACCAAAAATATGTTGGCGCAGAATCATATTTAATAAAAAATGGCAAGATAAAAGAGCCTGTTGTAAGGCCAGTAATTGAGATAACAACGCCACAGCTATACAAAGCAGTTGATGCTGTTGCATCCAACATTGAATATCATGCTGGCAACTGCGGCAAGGGAGAGCCAATGCAGCCAATTCCGGTCTGGTTTGGCGGGCCCTCAATAAGATTAAGAAAAATAAGATTGGGTAATTAACATGCAGCCAGAGAAAATAAGCAGTCATGTTTTGGATAAGCTTTTGAAAGCTGGTGCAGATGATGTTGTTGTTTCTGTCTCAAGGCAGAACAGCTCGCTGGTTAAATATTCCAACAACCTTATAAACACAACAAAGACATGGGAAAATATTGATCTTGGAATTTTCATGGCACTAAAGAAAAAAATTATTCTGACAAATATAAAGGAGTTTTCATTAAGTGCTGCAGATGATGTTGTTAACAAATTATTAAAGTTTGTTAAGTCAGTAAGTCCAAATAATGAATATGCAGGAATTGCAAAAGGCCCATTTTCCTATAAGGAAGTAGAGGATGGCTATGATAAAAAAATAGCCTCATTAGGTGATAAATCAATTGATTATGTTGAGAAGGCAATAAACAAGGCCCTGGCCAGTGGAGCAAAGAGAACAGCAGGTGTTTTTGAGAGTTCTGTAACAGATGTTTCTTTATTAAGTTCAAATGATGTCAAGGCAAGAGATAAAGGAACCTATAGTTATTTTTCAATAAGGGCATTTAATAGCAAGGATGCATCTGGGCACAAGGTTGGCTCTTCAAGAATGCTTAATCTGCTTGATGTTGAAAATCTTGCAGAACAAGCTGCACTAATATCAAAGCAATGTCTGAATCCAGAGCACGGCAGATTTGGAAAGTTTGATGTTGTTTTTGAGGCATTGCCATTTGCAAATATTATTGATAATCTAGGCATGGCAATGTCTGCTTTTTCAGTTGAGGCAGGTCTTTCCTGTTTGAAAAATATGGTTGGGAAACAGGTTGCTAATAAAAAAATAACTATTATTGATGACGGCATGCTAAGAAATGGTTTTGGCTCTTCAAAGTTTGATGCAGAGGGGGTTCCGACACAAAGAAATGTTATGGTTGATAAAGGGATTTTAAAAACCTATTTACACAATACATCAACTGCCAAAAGATTTAACACAAAAACAACTGCAAATGCTGGATTGCTTTCGCCAGAGCCAACAAATCTTATTGTGGAGAAAGGAGATTTTTCAAAGCAGGAATTGTTTGAGCAGGTTAAAAACGGGCTTTACATAACAAATATCTGGTACACAAGGTTTCAGAACTATAATACAGGGGGTTTCTCAACAATTCCAAGAGACGGAATATTTGTGATAAAAAATGGAAAAATAGGCCAGCCAATAAAAGGGATAAGAATAAGTGAGAATATGTTAAACCTTTTAAAAAATGTTACTGCAGTAGGGAAAATGCCTGAAAGAATAGTTGGATGGGAAGTTGTGACTCCGGTTGTAACGCCTGCTGTTTTGGTTAAGAATGTTAATATTACTAGGCCTGTTGACTGACTTCTTCTTAAAAACCTTAAAAGAATAAAAGGCATGCGCTCTTAAGTTACTTCCGTTCATCATTCTTTCGTCAGTTGGTGTTCACTAAGTCACAGCGCATGCCATGCTAAAAAAAGCTTATCTTATATATAATTATTTCCCTTGAGGGCCTTAAACAAACAGAAAGTTCGTTAAATTCCGATGTTATACACAATCTTTAATTTGGTCTCTACGCTTAAAGAATCCGGATTTTATTCGTTTCCCTTGAGTGGGATTCTTAATTGAATTAAGTTCTGATTCCAAATCTGTATCAAGAACTTTTTTTAGTTTATGGATATCAATATATCTTTCAATTTCCAATTCAGAAAACAAGATTACGTACTTGAGGTTTTCTTCCCCAATATTCTTGATACCTTCCTCATTTGGTGGAACAAGGAGTACTAAAAATGCTTCAAAACCTTTTGATGTGCAGTATAAATGATTTTGATTATCTACAAATGATAATTCTTTTTGTTTATTCTTCCAGATATATTCAAGAGCACCATTTATACCACTATCCTTGCCGAAGATATAATCTTGGGTTTTTACTTCATATACCTGAATAATCTTATTTTCCTTAATAACACCAAAATCAAGATAACCCCCTCCTTTTTTAGGAATACCTTCTGGAATAATCTCTTTAATAATTTCAAATCCTTCAACCCTAGGATATTTTTTCTCTAACCATTGTTGGAAAATCAATTCCCCTAAATATCCTCTAAGTCCAATAGCTCTTCCAGGCATTTTGATTATAAGATTAACTAATTATATATAACTTTCGACCAAATAAATCAAAGTTGTAGGCAGTATAGTTTTCGTTTGGGGGTTTGTCGTCGCCTTTTTGCTTCTTTTTTCTAAAAAGAAGATTAAATTTTTTGGAGGGGAAAGAGACTTGCTTTAAAATAAAGAAATTTTATTGACTAGCCAATTGTTTTAATTGATCACAGACTTTTTTTGTTTGTTCATTTCCTATCTTTTCACAATTATAAAACATTAACTGACATCTATCATAATAGTTTTCATAAGCCATTTTCTCACAATATTCTGGAGTGAATTCATATTTTTTTGCGTTAATGCTTAATGTTTGAATCAAACAAAAATCTCTAAAAGTTCCTTCTTGTTCTTCACAAATAGAAATCGCAACTTCGGGATTAAATCTATCTTCACCTAAAACTCGAACATATTTTGATAAGTTATAGAGTTCTATTCCCTTTGGTAAGAACATGGAAATTGCAAAAAGAAGGACAATTAAGGTTATTAAAATAATTTTGAAAATCTTTTCAGTTTTATCTACTGGAAATTCAGTAGGTAACTTATTCATAGAGTAATAATCTTTTCTCTTATAGATATACCATAAGAAAATTATCACTATACCTAACCAAATTACCTGCCCAAAAAGATTAGTAATATTTGAGGAGAAGATTAATCTTATATTAGATATTAAAGCATAAACTAAATAGACTATTAACCATATAAGTGTGAATTTCCAAAAAAAGATTGTTCTCTTTTTAATGCCTACTATAACAAAAATCCATGCTACTATCGAAATAACTGCAAAAATTGAAGTTAGAATAGGATTAAATAAATCTGCAAAAAATCCTGAAAGAGGTGTTGCTTGTAAAATTCCAAGAAAACCTAACATAAAAATAGCACTAAAGATTCCAAGATAAGATATCGTTTTAATCCATTGTATACCTTTTGGAATTTCTGGATGTTTGTTCTTGAACATATTTTATTAATAATTTTTTTTCTTTAAATATCTTTTGTTTTGCAAGTCTCTTTTTGGGGCGGAAAAAAATTTATGATATAATTTCAAAACTGAAAGTTTTGACAAATTGTCCGAAGGACAGCGACGACAAACCCCTTATTATAATTATGCCGACAATTGAATAGAACATCGATTAAGCGATGTTATACACAATCAGCTTTTGGACGCAAAAATTATATACTAGCTGGCCATTATAAATAACAGTAAATGGATAATATGGGCCTTGGAACATGGATAGACTTAAAAATAAAAAAAATATCCACAAAATAGTTTTAATTTTAATAGCAATATTTATTGCCTTAATCCCTATAATAAACAAGCCTGTTCTGAAAACTTATGTTGAGGAAAATGAAACCACTGAACAGGTTGATAAATATACAAAACCAAGACAGGATATGGTTGAAAACCAGTTGAAAAGCAGGGATATAACTGATGAAAAGGTTTTAGAGGTTATGAATAATATACAAAGGCACAAATTTGTTCCTTCTTATTTAGTTGATCAAGCATATGATGACAGCCCATTGCCAATTGGCTATGGCCAGACAATAAGCCAGCCGTATATTGTGGCTTTAATGACCCAAAGCTTGGAATTAAAAGAAAATGATAAGGTATTGGAGATAGGGGCTGGTTCTGGCTATCAGGCAGCTGTTTTAGCTGAGATTGTAAAGTATGTCTATACAATAGAGATAATCAAAGAACTGGCAGAGTCTGCTGAAAACAGGTTAAATAATCTAGGTTATAAAAATATAAGGGTAAAAAACGCTGATGGTTATTTTGGCTGGGAAGAACAAGGCCCCTTTGATGCAATAGTCATCACAGCTGCAGCCAACCACATCCCTCCCCCTTTACTGAATCAGTTAAAAGACAATGGAAAATTAATCATTCCATTAGGCAGCACTTTAAGTTTCCAAACCTTAACATTAGTAACTAAAAAAGGAGATGAGCTGGAAACAGAATTTATAACAGGAGTCAGGTTTGTGCCTTTGACAGGCCAGGCCTTAAAAAAATAACTCCTGCTAGATAAAACAGGCCAGCTAAAAACAAAACAGAGTTATAGCCAAGGAATAATGCAATAATAATAGCCAATATAGGGCTTAGGACCGAGGCGCTTCCATTAACAGCCCATGCCCAGGCTATAAGCTCTTTCTTTATTATTCTTATTCCTAGCGGGAATGGAAAGCCCATAAAAAACCCAACTGGTGCTGTAATCAGTATGCTTAATATGATTTTTAAGCTTAGATTTAATGAAATAAACAAATCAATAATAAAATCCAGTAAAAACATATAAAGAATAACCAAAATAAAGAGTATAAAAAGAATTTTAGTTAATTTCTTAATTTTAAATCTTTGTGAGTATAGAGCACCCAGGCTGGAGAATAAGAGCATTGAAAATATGATTGAAGAAGAGGAAAAAACAACATGGCCCAAAAACAAAATGAATTTCTGTATAAAAACAATCTCTATAAATAAATAGCTCAAGCCGATTGCAAAGAAATAAATTAATATGCTCTTTTTTATTTTTTTATTTCTGCTAAAAAATTTTATTGGCAATAGGATAAAAACCAATGCCAAAGCAAAGGCCTGAACCAGAACAAAAAATATCAAAAACCCGGAGTCAAGAAATGGATTCCATCTTTGGCCAATCATGTTATATAATTCCTTAATTTTAGAAATCTTAAAAAAATTAAAATAAAAGGGTTTGTTGTCTGTTACAGGGCGCACATCAAAAATATAGTCTTTGTAAAACTCATCTTTATTCTTTAATAGGTTCTGGACAGAATTATAATAATAAGGCTCTTTGAACTTAAGATTCTTATTTGGGGTAAAATCTGCTGGCAAGTAAATAATGTCAAACTTATTTTTTTCGCAAAAATCCTTGATTTTTTCTATAACACCTTCATTTAAATCAGTTTTTGATAAAACCAGTGTAACTGTTGTCCATGACCTAAACATTGCAGTCTTTTTTGCATCTTTATCAATCTCTAATGCCAGAGAAAATAGCCTAAGGCTTTCCCTTGGAGGAAATAGCAGCCATCTTGTAACCACAAGAAAGCCATCATCACTCAAGGAATTATAGTATTCATTAAAGGCCTCTCCTGTCAGAAGATAGTTTTCGCTTAAGCCAGAAATTCCTGCAGAACCACCCAAAACATTGCCTGCCAGAGAAATTATAATAACATCAAACTTTTCTTTATTGCCTTTAATAAAGCCTCTTCCCTCATCACAGATTATGTTTGCCTTATTGTAAATATCCCCTGAGTAAGAGGCATACTCATTTTTTAATAGTTTAATAACAATAGGATTTGCCTCCAGGGCTGTTACATCTGCATTGTTTTTCAGGCCAGCCAAGACATCCAAACCAGCTCCAGAGTTTATTACCAATACTTTTTCATTCTCTTTCAAAAAATAAGGTATTGATGAAGGCAAGCTGTCAATAAACTCAAGGTTTTCATATTTTGTAATTGAGTTCATGTTGCTTGCGTCTATTGTTATCCCAACCTGCTCTGGCAGTGTTTTGCTGAAGCTAGGGCTTAGCCCAGGGGCATACCTTGTAAAAGAGCTTTCGACTATGTCAACCCTGGAAAATGAATTATACCTGGTTTCTATCAGCCTTGAGCCAGGAACATTCAGGGCCTGATTCAGCTCTTTATACTCTGAAATATTTATTTCCAATGGTAAAATGAATAATAACATATTGAGTGTAATCAATAAAAAAATAATTTTCTTTTTGTATGCTTTTGATTTTACATTGCTAATAAAGAATAATGAACCAATCAGGCCTATTAATGAGATAACCAATATTGTTTTTGTATGAAAATATGAGATAAAGAACAATGAGGCCAGCGCTCCTGTGGCTGAGCCAGACAAGTTGTAAAAATAAATTTTTCCTGCCTTTTTTTGAAATCTTGAAAAAGAGTATGCAACTATAATTCCGAAAAAGAAAAAGGGAAGGCCAAGAAAAATATAGTAGATCAATAAAATAAAAATATGCTCGAAATTTAGGATTGCCTTAAAGGGGTCAAAGACAATCTTATTTGTAATCAAAAAGCCAACAAGAACTGATAAAGAAAACAATACTGATGAAAAAAACAAGGGGTTTTTTATTTTTTTTATTGCCAAAAAGGTTCCAGAGGCTGCAATACCAAACAATGCAATGCTGACTACCATAAATGCAAAATGATACCCTTGGGATATTGAGAAGAATCTGATCAGGCTGATTTCCAAGGCAAGGGTTGCCAATGAAACCAGAAATATCCCTATATAGATTTTGTTATTTTTCATTTCATAGCCTAATGATTCTTATAACAAGGCTTAATTTATAAAAATTTTGCTATGATTCCTGAATAAGTCAAGGTTTTCTCGAAAGTTTTATATACACATAATCATATATACAACCCATGGAAAAGAAAAGCACCTATATAATAAGCCTACTCCTTTTGGTTGTTGGATTATCCTTTTTAGTTGGTTCCCAGGCAAACATAACAGGCGCTGTTATTGGTGTTTCAACACATTCTTCTACAAGGGGCTACTTTACCGGGGCTTTTTTTATACTGATTTCATTTATTTTATTTGCCCTAAGCATAGGCGGTTTAGAGAAAAAAGTAATAATCACCAATTCCATAAACCAGATAAAAGCCATTAAGAAGCTAGCTGATAAATCCAGAGCAGACCAGGTTGTTGCGAGAGACTTAGATAGCCTAAAAGAACACTTAAACAAGGGGAACATTGAAGCAGGGCTTGGTTGTAGATACCTAGGCAACAAGATATATGAACTTAAGTCAAGAGGGGGTGCGAGATTATATTTTATGAAAACAACTCAAGGGTATAACTTAATTGGAGAATCATCAAAGGGCACACAGCAAAAGGTTATTGATGCATTAAAAAGATATTACACATAACTTTTTTATTATGAAACTCTTCTTTTAATAGACTTTAAAATCAACACATATCCTAAACACCCGAGGAGCATGCTGGCCGCATTTTATTAACCTCAAGATTTTTGCTCTTTTCCCTGCCTTTTTGCAGGCCTTTCTTGTCTTTTCTTTGGCCTTTTCAAACTCATTTTCTTTGAGGAAATCATAGAAATGTATTATGCCTCCTTTCTTCACTGATTTTAATGCCAAGTCCAAAAAATCCCCTGCTGATTTTGGCAAAGGCATTATTATCCTGTCAAACCTTTTTCTCGGCTTTATTGAAAGGAAATATTTCCAGTCATTTATCTGCTCTTTTGCAGTTATTTCACTTTTGCTGTACACCTCTACACAACCTTTCTCAATATCCTCGGCAAATTTACTGAAATCTAATTTCCCCCCCCTCAGCCTGCATGAATGTTCCTCGCTATCAGGTTTCTGGTTATTAATATGACTATAAGCATCTATCTTTGAGATTATGCCTTTATAATCCTTTACTGCTAAATTTTTGTTAACAATCACAAAATGGGCAAAATCAAAGCACATATGCTTTAGGTTTGATTTTTTAATAATATTAAGTATGCTCTTTTTGGTTCCAAACAAGGGGTTTATGCAGTTCTCCAAGTACAATGAATCCAATAAGCCCTGTTTTTCAAGCCTGCTTAGGTTCTGCAGCAGCCATTTCTCTTTATATTTATCCGGCTTATTATGGTCATGGGTAGGGTGAAAAATATACCCAATAACATTTTCATTGCTTTTATTTAATTTATTTATTCTTTTCATGCATTCGATTGCATTAAAGATTTTATTAGGGTGCTGTGCAAGACTAATATCTTTTCCGTTCTTGTATGTAAGGGGCATATGTATCATCACTTTTATCTTTTTTCTGGCAAGTTTTTTTATAATTATATCAATTTGTTTGACTGTTTTATCAGACTCGATGTTTCCTTTAGAAATGTAAAACTCAATCATAGGTGGGTTTTGCTTTAGTTTAGGCTCAAGGTGCTTTTTATCCCATCTTGATTTTAAGGCAAACCTATCCAAGCCCAGCTTTGGAAGGATTTCCTTAACATCGCCGCAATAAAGAAAAATATTCTTTAGCTTATTCAGTTTGAGGTTTTCAAGAGCGTATTTATGGGCCATAGGGTTGATTTCAACACCATAAATCTCCTTTGCCTTTGTGTTTTTAGACAAAACAAGAGGGTAAGGCCCGCAGCCAGAAAACATAACAAGGATTGACTCATTTGGCTTAACAAGTTTCATTATTCTTTTTCTTTCAGAGCTTAACCTTGGCGAGAAATAAACCTTTTCAACATCAAGCTTTATTTTGACATTATTCTCTTTGTAGACAGTCTCTTTTTTATTTACGCCTGCCAGAACCTTAAGCCTTTGCGTCCTGTAAACCCCTTTGTGTATGCCTGCTTTTTTAGCAACTGTTTTTATGCTCTTATGCACCCTTAACAGTGCTTCTGCAATCAGCCTTTCCTTCCTGATAAGCTCTCTTTTCAGTTCCAAAACAATTATGTCCCCAATAATATCAAAAGAAGACGGAAGAAGAGCTAGCTCTTTTTTTGTTAGTTTACCTTTCAATAAATCTATTATTGTAGCTTTCTCTATTTTCTTCAGCCTCTTATCAGCAAATCCTATAAAAGGAAATTTTTTCTTCAATGCTTTTTTTTTATTAATTGGAAAATAAATAAATTCCTTACCCTTTGTTATCACACATTCCTTATTAAGAAGGCCTTTACCCAACAAATACTTCTTCAGTTTTTCAGCTTTCTTTAGAGGCACTTTTATGGTCAGCATAACAAGAAAGATTCTTAAACCATATTTAAACTTATCCCAAAATAACTAAAAATGCCCCAGCAAGCATTATTATACAGGCAATGGTTCTTTTTGCCAGGTTTTTCTCATGGAACATTCTGCCCCCAACAACTGTTGCAAAGAGATTTGACATCCTCCTTATTGGTATTACAAGGCTTACATATGCCATTGAAATTGCCTGCGCCTGGAATAACCTACAGCTAGTCACTAAAATTGCAACAAGGAATATATATTTTCCTGCACTTTTTATGCCGTGCTTTATGCCTTCAAAACCATTGTGGAACATGCTTATCAATGCTATAAAGTTTAATGCAATAAAAAAGTGGATTACCAGGATAAAGGTTAATGGCGAGACAGTATTTAAAATAAACTTGCTTAGTATAGAGCCAAAGCCATACAGGATTAGCGCGAGAATTATATAATAAAAATAATTTGATTTGAATTTTCTTGTAAAAATATTTTTTATATTGTAATTTTCTGCTTCCAGGACAAAAGAGCCAGCTACCAGTAATAATATCCCTAATAATTGTAGGTAGGTTATTCTCTCTCTAAGAATAAAGAATGCAAGAACAACAACCACTGCAGGGTCAAAGGCCAATAAGGGGCTGATTACTGAAATGTCCATATGCCTTACTGCCTTTGCAACAAACAAAAAGGCAATTGTTGTAAGAACAGCTGCTATATAAATCAGGGCAAGCATGTTTAGTGAAAAATTAAGGTTAATAAATGGCAACAGCACTAGTGCTATAAGAAAGTTAAATATTGCCAAAACAGCTGAGAATTCCATTGCATGCTCTTTTAGCAGTGTTTTTTTCTCAACAATTGTGGATGCAGCTGTTAATACTGCTGCAAATATTGCAAAAACATACCACTGCATTTTAAAAAAACTCTCCCAGGCCTTTCTGCTGCTTGCTCTCTTTGTTCTTCAACAGCCTGTCTAAAACCGGTTTAACCCTGTCCATTGCAAAGTCATGCTCATCAACCAGCAGCTTTATAACCTCCCTTCCATCAGGCTCCCTCCATTCAACAGAATAGTCGCTGATTACAGGAATTTTTTTAAATAAATTATAAACCTCTTTCCATGGATAATTGAAAAAATCGCCCCATTTGACTTCTTTAAACAAGCTGTCAAGGTTTGAGCCGTATTTTTTAACAAGCTTTAATGCATTTTTTGGGCCAATTCCCTTAACACCACCAATATTGTAGTCTGTTCCAACAAGCATTGCCAAGGCAATCAATTGATTTTGGTCAATGCCTAGGTTATTCAGGTTTTCCGAGAGGTTTATTACCTCAGGATTTACTGTTTCATATGACAGGCCTTGTTTTTTTCTTTTTCCAATCAAAGAAAGGTTTCTGACAAGCCTTGGACACCCAAACAATAATGAATCGAAATCCTGCGAGACACAATAATCAGCATCCCTATTTTTAACCATATAAGCTGCCTGCGCCTCCCCCTCGGAAGGGGCCTGTATAATCGGCAGGCCCAAAGCAGAAATAATCTTTTTTGATTCTTCAATCATGTCTTCTGTAAGCCTTGATGTTCTTGAGGCATATTTTTTCATTTCCTCTATATTCTCTTCCTCAACAGCCTTTTTATATTCTTTTTCTGCGTTTATTTTAACATTTTTTCTTCTCTCTCTTTCCTTTTCCTTTAATTCTGGTGGTTCTCCATCAAAAACAAAAATCAGCTTTATATTGTTCTGCATGAGCCTTGTTGTCCTTGAAAACAAGCCAACAAGGTGAGAGGTTATACTGCCCTTTGAGTCCATCAGTAAAGAGCCGTCTCTTGAGCGTATGCTTGTCAGAAACTGGTAAAGAAAATTGTATGAATCAACAACCAATGTTTTATTAGTCAAATCCTTTAGTGATATGGCATTGCTTTTTAAGATACACTTTATCTGTGTTCCCATTTTATGCATAGAAATGCTTGCGAAAACATCATACTTTAGTATGAAGATGCGCATTTCTGGCATCCTAAAAATCCACTGTGGATTTTTATGATATTTTTTTTATTTTTATGTTCTTAAATTCCCTAGAGAGCATTTCATTTGCTTTTTTTGTCAGCTCTCCTTTTGTCAAAAATAAAACAGGAAGTTTTTTCAGCTGGCCCTGCACAAATGCAGAGCTCAGGTCAGAGTCGCTAATCCTTTTCTTGCTTTTTGCCTTGCAGTAATAAACCAGATTGCCGACAGCGCTTGGCACTTCAACAACAAGGTCTAATTCCAGATTCTTTTTTATTATTTTTTCCTCTATAAGGCTGATGTTGCTTTTTTCAAAAAACCTCTTAACCTCATTTAAAAATTTATCTTCAGCTGTCTTATCAACAAATGCCCCCTTTTCTTTTTTCTTCTCTTCTTTTTCAGGTAATCTTTCTTTTAGTTCTTCCTTTTTCAGTTCTCTCTTAATTTCCCCATCTTCCATTGGTTTTTCCTGCTCTCTGCTTGCAATTGCTTCTTGAACTGGCTTAACCTCTTTTTTTGGCTCTTTTGCCTTGCTAACCTCAACCATCTCTTTTATTATTTTTGCCGCCTCTTCATTGGTTGTTAAATACCATTTCCAGAATATCTCTATATCATCATTGATTTTAACCTGTAATGGAACAGCAAAGTCTTTTATGTTTCTTAGGGCAACCCTTACAACAGGGTCCAGTAGCCTGTCCATCATGACCTTTTTCTGCATCAATAAGTCATAGGCCCTTTTTTCCTTTTCATGAAGGTTTTTTGCAAAATCCTGCAGTCTCGGCTCCTGGCCAGGCAGGTAATAAAGGGGAGTGCTTCCAAACTTTACATGGGATATCTTAAGAACATTTTTTGAGACCAGCTCAGAGAGTATCGCAGAGGCCATCATTATATCAGTTCCAATGACCTTTGCTATCTGTGCAGGTATAACTGGCCCTTTTATTTTTATTGTTTGCAGAACTGTTTCCCTATGGTCCATAAAAGAAGAGTCATATGCAAACTTTATATACTTTATTGTTTAAAAT
>CAYOHL010000022.1:0-13521 GCA_964403775.1 uncultured Methanosarcinales archaeon | reverse complement strand
TTTATCCATTATAAATGAGTAAGTGCGAATGATATTTAAATAATTCGTATTCAAATTGTATTTTTAAAAATCTTCTTTTAGAAAAAGAAGCAAAACAACGGAAATCCCCTGTCTTATTTTTTCAGAAAAAAGAAGCAAAAAACGACGGCGGAAATCCCCTAAAATATAGTCTGCTAACGCAGAGATTTATTGAAAGTAAGAATTTTACTTTGCGGACGCAATTTTCCCACACTTCGTATAGGAAAAGGATTTAACAGCGATCGCGATGTTAAATGAATAAGGTTTAGAACTCTAAAAAAGAAAACTTTATTAATATTTAAGTTCAATCAAATGTTATGGTAAAACAAAAAACAAATTCGAGCCTGAAAGATTATCAATCGTTGTGTAAGGCAACTGCCAAAAAATTTGAAACATCTGAAAAAGAGATTTTAACTTGGGGTTTGGGAATCGCAGGAGAAGCTGGAGACGTTGCTTCTTGCATTAAAAAAACATTTGCGCATGATAATGACCAAAAAGAAGGGATACGGGAGAATATCGGAGATTGTTTATGGTATGCTGCAATGATTTGCAATTTTTTTGGATGGGATATGCAAGAGGTTTTGGATGAGAATATAGAAAAATTAAAGAAGAGATTCCCAAGCGGATTTACAATCCAAGACGCCAAAAGAAATAACACAATGGTTGATTGGAATAAAAAATAGCCTGCACCAAAAATATTCTTATTCAATTTGTTTGGTTAGCGGCTGCATTCTTGCCTACGGCTCAGCTCACTTAACAGCAATTTGCGTAAATTATGCCAACAATAAGTTAGCAGAGCCAGTTTCCAAAAAGAATATAAATTAAATCATATTTTTCGTGTTTATGCCAGAAGAAAAAGATGTGATAGTTAAATTTCTCAGGGAATGGGCTGTTGGCTATGTAAGGCACAAGGACATACTGACTAGGAATATAACTAATATAAAAGAAGAGCGAGATAAGGTTATTGTTGAGCTTAAGGACAAAGAGCAGGTGTTTTTGGTAAGGCCGACTGCAGATGATTCCATAATCAAAGGGGTAAACAAGGATAAAAACATTAATATTGTTATGCTAAACTCAGGGGAAAACCTTGATTTCCTGATAAAAAACTGGAGCAAGCTTATAAAATTCGAGAAACTGACGCTCTTTTTTATAAATCCCTTTTCAGAGCTTGACACAAAATGGTTTATATGCCCTTATGTGCATGACAGAATATGCGACAAGGACTCCTTAAAGCTCGGCCTCAAAACAATGTTTGAGACTGTTGAAAAAACTAATGAAAAAGAAATAATCAAGAAGATTTAATGTTTGAAATGCCTTATTCCTGTAAAGATCATTGCAACTCCCTGTTGGTCGGCTGCTTTTATTAGTTCATTATCATTTTTAGAACCGCCTGGTTGGATTACATATTTAACACCCAAATCTGCTACTGCATCTAAACCATCCCTGAAAGGAAAAAAGGCATCTGAAAACAAAACTACTCTTTTTGAAGATAGGATATGTTCTGTGTATTTTCTAATTGCCCTAAATGTTTTATTCCTGTACTTAGTATCCCTGTTCATCTTATCAAATGTAATGTAAGGACCTAACCTTTGTTCTCTAAAGTATTGCCTCATCAAATTCTCCTGTGCTTTTGGACCAGCTAGTTTTTCAACAGAATCCTTTCTGTTTGGCTGACCAGCACCCATTCCAAGAATTCTATACCTCCCTTTAGAATATTCATACGCTAAAATTATAGCGTTTGATTTTGTATGTTTTCCTGCAATTATTGAAAATTCTATAAGCCCTTTTGTATCATCATCAAAAGTTCTTTCTGTTACATTGCCAACAAGGTATTTATTACCACTATTTGGCTCTTGGATAACCTTTGGCTCTAATAAAAGTTCATCAATACTGTCACAAAGATAAAGCCTATTGTCCCGTGTTTGTGAAATTGTCCCTCCTCTTATTTTATGCTCTTCTATAAATTCAGGAGTATCTTCTAATGGACCTGTTTCTATTACCCGCAATTCTTCTTTTGATTCTTGTTTTTTAATCCAATCTAGTGCTTCTTTAGAATATGATGGAGCAACCAATACCTCAACAAACTTTCCTCTCAATAATTTAACTGTGTTCTCATCAAGCTCATTTGAATATCCTACAATTGAACCAAATGCACTTACTTCATCACCATACCATGCATTCTTAAATGCCTCAGTTAAATCATCGCCTGTTGCTAAACCACATGGATTTGTATGTTTGATTACAACAGATGCGTTTTTATCGTAAAAATCTAACATTACCTCTAATGCTGAATTTGCATCTATTATATTATTGTAGCTAAGAGGTATTCCATGCAATTGTTTTTTTACAATATTTGGTCCCTTGTATGATTCATCGATTTCTATCCATGCTGTTTGATGGGGATTTTCACCATATCTTTCTAGTTTTTCCTTAGACATTTTATTTACCTTCATTACCAAATTCATAACATTTTCTTATCTTTTCAGGGCTCTCATCTATCTTTGTAACCATGTATCTTACAATAGCATTATCATACTTTGATGTTAATGCAAACACTTTTTTCGCTAGATTTAGTCTCTGGTCAAATGTAGTATACCCGCTATTCTCTTTAATACCCTTTAACAGTTTTGTATAATCTTTAGTATCACAAACAACAGCACAGCCTGGAAAATTCTTTGCTGCTGCCCTTATCATTGTAGGGCCACCAATATCAATGTTTGATCTTGCCTCTTCAAAGGTTGTGTCTGGATTAGCAATAACTTCATTAAATGGATAGAGATTTACAACTACCATATCAATATACACTGCTCCATTTAAGTCTTCAGCAAGGTATCTTTGATGCTCTGGGTTATTTCTTTCTCCTAAAATTCCTGCATGAATTTTCGGATGTAGTGTTTTAACTAAACCTCCTTCCATCTCAGGACATTCAGTATAATCAGCAATCTCAATAAGATTATTTTCAGCAGAATTCCCTAAGATATCTTTGATTCTTTTATATGTTCCACCAGTAGACATAAATCTAATATCTGGATTTATTTCTGTTAATCCAACAATAAGTTCTTCTAAACCATTTTTGTCAAAAACACTTACAATAACATTTTTAATAGGTATCTTATCTTCTGTTTTTCCTTTCAAATTTTGTATTGTCATTTTCATCCACCTTAAAATTTAATTGAGTTGTTAAAGGCTTTTTCTAATCTGCTAATTGGAATTTCAAATCTTTTTTCATAGTTTGACTTTGCAGAAAAACTTTTTTCAGTTGTTGTTTTTCCAATTTTTATTAAATCTAAGCCATATTTACTGTATAATTTCTCTAGCTCTTTTGCTTTGCTTTTATCTGCCTCTAAAACATATCCAATAGATTCACTGAATAATGCATAGTCTTCTCTCATATCACTTAAACTATCCAGCTCTAATTCTGCACCAATCTTCTCCTTACTTGTCAGAATCATCTTTGATAATGCTGCGGCAATGCCACCATTTTCAATAATCTTTGCTGATTTCAGTAAACCATTTTCTACTGCTTCTAGTGCAGCATACTCAAGTCTTCCTGCTTCTTCTGGAGATACAAAAGGCAGGTTTTTCCCTTGTTTCTTATGCATATTTGCATATTCCGATCCCCTAAACTCCATCTTTATTTTACCAACAAGATAAAGAAGATTATCTGCTTTTTTTAGTCCTGTTGTAACAACATTCTCATAATTCTCTATATATCCAAGAACAGCTGGAATTAAAGAAGGATCTATTGCACTTTCCTTTTCTTTGCTCACATAGGTATTCCTTAATGAAACATTTCCGGCAACCACTGCCAAAGGTTCATCTTCATTGTAAAGGGGAATTTTACAAGCTTCAATTAAGCCATCAATTCCTTTTTCAAAATCATTGTAATCATAAGGGTTTTCAGGATTTCCATAATTACATCCATCAACTGCTGCCAATGGCTTAAGTCCAGAAACTGCTAACTTAAGCCTTGCTAAAACAGTTGAAAGATAGGCTTGTTGTCTTGATGTTCCATTTCTTCCAAATACTGACTTTCCTCCAAAAACTAAGGCCACTCCTTTCTTTTTTTGTTTTCCATCTTTATTTAACAATGGAGCAATCACAGAAACATCTGTTTCATTTGGTTTTGTTATCACATAATCTAATTCAGTATCAAAAACCTTGTATATATCATTTTTTGAATAAATATTTTTAGAACCTATTAAATTGACTATAGTTTCTTCTAAATTTTCTGGTTTCTCAACATTAAACTCCTCTATAGCTTTAATTTTTCTATTTTTGCTTTTTGGTTCATATATCGGGGCATTTGTTATTAAGGTTGCGGGCATATCACAGTAAACATTTTCATTATTGTACATAACGAACATATCTTTATCAATTACCTTGCCTATTACAGCAACCTTTCCCCCATGTTTTTTGAAATTTTCATCATTGTTAAAAATATCTAAAATAACCTTTGTCGCTTCAGGTGAAGCTATTATCATATTTCTTTCCTGGTCTTCACCAACTGCTAACTCTAATGCACTGACTTCTTTTCTCTTGACTTTAGGAATTTTGTCTGTGTTTATTAAACATCCATAACCTCTTGCAGCAACCTGCTCCACTGTTGAGCAGGTTAAACCAGCTGCACCCATATCTTTCATAGAAATTTCTGAATACAAACCTTTTTTCCTTAGTTCTTCTTTTAATTTATTAAATACATTAAAAGTAGCTTTTTCCAAGGATGGATTTGAACCAAATTCAATCTCTTTTTTTGTTTCTTCCTCCTGAAATGATTGTGAAGCAAATGAAGCTCCGCCAACAGCAGCTCCTGCACTTGCTTTTCCAATATAAATTAAATTATAGTTAACAGCATCTTTTGGTACTACATTTGGTATAATATCTTCTTTTTTAGATATCCCAATTGCTGTTACATTCATCAAACAATTTGTTTTAAAGGATTCATCACAGTAAAGGTCAAGGTCTATTAAAGGAATTTCCATTATCTTAGAATAGTCTGATGCTCCTTTCATAGCATCTTTTATTATTTTTTTTGAATGTGCATTTTCAGCAGGACCTGTCCTTAAAGAACCCCCCACTCCAATAACTTCAGCACCCATCGCAAATATATCCCTTAATATCCCTCCGACACCTGTAGCAGCACCATCATAAGGATTATCCTGGGTGGGATGGTTGTGCGATTCTATTTTAAAGACGCAAACATATCCAGTATTCGGAATCTCAACAGCTCCTGCATCACTTTTTTCACTAAAAAATACGTGTTTATTTTTGACATTTTTTAGCTCTTCAAGTTTTCTTTTTGCATTTTTGTATGAGCAGTGATCTGACCAAAGGCTGTCTAAGATGTATGTTTCTGTTATAGTCAGTGGCCTTTCCAATCTCTCTTGGGCCATTCTAAATTCTTCTAAAATCAAACCCAGCCCATTTTCCTTTTTTACATTAATAAAATCTTCCTCTGACATTTTATTAAAATCAAAACTTTTATTATTTGACATAAAAATCATCCTCCCAAGCAACCAATACTTTTTGCCATTTTTATCTACCCTTATTTTTATCTGAGAATATTTTTATAATTTCATTTGGATCCAGCAGGTTTTTACCCCCTTCACCTATTTTATCTATGCATTCCATATAAATCCTGCAATCCCTTTTTTCATCAGGAACATATCCTTTGCATACTCTAAGAACATCTGGAGATATCTCATCAATTAATACAACTTTTCCATCCTTTTTCAGTCTTCCTAATTCAAACTTTCCGTCAATTATATGCAAACCTTTTGATTCAAATTCTTTGTAAACTATTTTTGCTATATTTTTAACAAGTTTGACTGCATCACTAATATCTTTCCTTGTCATAACACCTGCTGCTGCCAAAGAGTCTTTATCAATTGGTATGTCTTTTTCTCCCTTTATGGTTACCTCAACAAGGAAATCAAGATCTTTCTTATTTTCTCCAAGGTATTTTCCTGGTTTTACAAAAGGATATCTCATGCAGTAACTGCCTGCTGCATTATACCTCCATACCCATTCAAGGTTTTGTAGTGGTGCAGAGCCATTAATCTTGGGTGCTTGCGCAGGCATGCTGAAAAGAATTGCTGGCTCAACAACCATCTCATTTTTGTTTATTGTTTTAATATAATGTGAAGGAATTTCCTTGTTTTTTAATAGTTCAAAGAAATATGTTGCAATTTGGCAAGCTATTTCACCTTTTCCAGAAATTATACCTCCAACCTTATCACTCCCAGGATCAGGATTAAAATTTCCTTTATCATCAATGTAACCAGTAACCCTGTCAGTGAAAACAAATCGATATTTTCCAGCATATGTTCCATCAAGTATCTCATAAACTTCTTTTGATTTTCCACTATAAACCAGATTTTCTTGTTTTTTAATTTCTTTCATTTTATACAACCCCGTACTTTTTCTGAAAATCAAGATCAGCTTTTTCAAGTGATTCAATATTCTTAGCATTATTCTTTTGCAATAACTCTTTGTATTTTGGATTAACTTCTGCATACATTTGTGCTATGAATTTGCCAACATTTTCTGGTTTTTCAATATATGCATTTGAGCTTCCAGCAGGATTTTTTAGGCAACTATAGTTTGGTGCATTAGGAGGGCAACTTATAACCGGGCTCAATGCATTATAAGATAATATTCCGGATAAATCATCTGTTCCTCCAGCAATAGTAACATATGCAACTAATCCTTCAATTTTATTATATTCTTTAATCATTGAAATTAATTTTTCTGGTTGTCTATGAGCTGAGCATATCCTTACCCTATAGGGAATTTCATACTTCTCTAGTGATTCAACAACCTTTTCTATATGAGGCTTATCACTGCTTGAGCCAGCGATTATAATTGCAAAGCCTATTTTTGGTTCTATTATTTTTTTGAATTTTTCATCTATCATTATTTTACTTAGTTGATAACCTCCATAACCAACAGCTTTACCATCAATATAAACTCTTCTCCATTCATCAAAGAAGACTTTTTCAGTACCTAATGAGATTCTTCCTTCTGATATCATTTTTAGAACAGTAGTTAATGCAGGCCAGTCACTTACCTTTTTCTGATATTCTTTATGAACATTAGTATAGCCCCTTAATATGTTTTCATCTATATTTTTCTTTAACATTTCAGGCCAAACCATTACATTAGGCCCTTGTGTAATAATTTCGCCGTGATCTGTTTTTTTATCAACAATAATAATAGAGGAGCATGTTGTTTTTTCTTTAGATTTTATTGCATCATAAACAGCATCTTCCCCAACATATTTTCTGGAATTATTCTCATTTAACTTACTAAGGTCAGCAGGATGCACATTGATTATTTTATCCTTAAATGCATTTAATAATGGTTCTTTAACAAGCCTCATATAGCCTCCAAGAACAATTAGATCAATATTGATTCTTCTTTCTTCCTTAAAATACATTAGTGCG
Source organism: uncultured Methanosarcinales archaeon (assembly GCA_964403775.1). Lineage (GTDB taxonomy): Archaea > Nanobdellota > Nanobdellia > Woesearchaeales > CG1-02-33-12 > CG1-02-33-12. The sequence continues at coordinate 6,058 of CAYOHL010000022.1, read as the reverse complement.
TCTAAGATAAACTGATTGTACCAATAACTTTTCTTTTCATATTCAGCTTCTAATTCAGGATTTCCCTTTGCTTTATTCCAACTGCCACATATTTTATATCCATCAAGAGATTTGTGATGTATCCCTATTAATTCCTCTAAATTAAATAATTCAGCTTTTGGCCTATCAGAGAAAATCAAGACTGGTTTTATTATCTTAGCACATTCTCTTAAGTTTGTGCCCTTGCCAGAGCCAAACCCAACCCAGTGGAAATCCTCTGGCTTGCCTGAATATATTGGAATTATTTCTTCTTTCATTTTATCTTTTCAGGGCCTTTGCACCAATATCTGTCCTATGATGTTCATTTCCAAATGAAATTTTATCAACAATTGAGTAAGTGGTTTTTCTTGCTTCTTTTATACTATTTCCAGTTCCAGTTACTCCTAGAACCCTCCCTCCATTGGTTAATGTTTTTCCATTTTCAATCTTTGTTCCTGCATGAAAAACATAAACATTAGGCATATTTTTTATAGCATCTAATCCAGAAATTTCCTTTCCCTTCTCATATTCTCCAGGATAGCCTCCAGAGGCCATAACAACACAGCATGCTGCTCCTTTTTTATTTTTAATTTCATAATCATTTAAATTGCCCTTGATACATGCCATTAATAATTCATACAAATCATTTTTTAATAAGGATAAAACAGGCTGTGCCTCTGGATCACCAAACCTAACATTAAATTCAAGAACTCTTGGCTCATTATCCTTGATCATTAAACCAGCATATAAGCATCCAACAAACTTATTCCCTTCTTCTGCCATATGTGTTATTGTAGGTTCCAATATTTTTTTACAAACTTTTTTCATAACTTTATCTGTAACAATTGGTGCCGGTGCATAAGCGCCCATGCCTCCGGTGTTTGGCCCAATTTCATAATTTTTATACTTGTTATCTCCTCCTGTCTTAAGCCATCTTTCTCTGTCTTTTTGTGTTTCAAAAATAGGTTTATGATCCTGAGAAGAAACCAAAGGTAATATGATTTTTCCATCTGTTAAAGCCAAGATGCTTGCTTCTTCTCCTTCCATGAATTCCTCTATAACAACCTCTTTGCCAGAATCTTTAAATTCCTTTTTAATCATAATCCTGTCTAGAGCATTAACAGCTTGTTCTAGTGTTTTACAAACAATACTTCCCTTTCCAGCAGCAAGACCAGAGGCCTTAACAACAAGTGGAAATTCTTTCTTTTTTATGTATTTGTTAGCATCATCAAAATTATCAAAAATCTCAAAATCAGCTGTTGGAATTCCATATTTTTTCATAAATAGTTTTGCAAACGCTTTGCTTCCCTCTAATTTTGCAGCTTTTCTGATAGGTCCAAAAATAAGGTGGCCCTTCTTAACCAATCCCTCATCATAAAAAGAATCAACAATACCATTAACTAATGGGACTTCAGGCCCTACAACAGTTAATTTGATTTTATTTTTAATAACAAAATCTTTGATTCCTTCAAAATCATCAACTTCAATTGCAACATTTTTTGCATCAATGCATGTGCCTCCATTTCCAGGAGCACAATATAGTTCTTTAACATGTTCACTTTGTCTTAGTTTCCATGATAATGCATGCTCTCTTCCTCCTGAACCAACCACCAACACCTTATTCTTTATTTTTAGGTTTTTTGTAATATTCTTTTTTTCCATTATAGGCTATTAAATTTACTGATTGTTTTTTATCTTTAGCAACTTCTCCAAGTTTGTATGCCTTAAAATTCTGCCAGGGATATTTTTCATTTCTTGGATATTTGTTCAAAAAACCAATAATTTCATCTGAATAATGACTATCAACCACCAAAACCATTCCTGTCCCCATATTGTAATCAAGATACATTTCTTTAACAGGAACATCTGCATTTTTCTCTATCCATCTAAATATGGGTTGTGGTTTTTGTACATGCTTGTTAGAATAATCAAGTCCTAATCCTATATTTTTTGGAAGAACTCTCCTTATATTATCTATTCCCTCTCCAGTTATGTTTGCAATTGCCTTTATTGAATTTTTATATTCATTAATCAGTTTAAGCACAGGCCCGACATATATTGTAGTGGGTGTTAAAATTGCCTCAGCAACACTCTCTCCTAAAAAATCATTTTTTTCATTTATCCTTTGGGCTTGTAAAAAACCTTTATTAGAATAATCAATTGCTGTTTTCCAGGCAAGGGTAATGCCATTGCAGTGTATTCCAGAGCTTGAAAGCCCAATTACAATATCTCCATCCTTAACTCTTTGTTTTCCCAAGGGGTTATCCACTAGTTCTTTATCTAAAATAATTCCATGAGCAATATGGCACATGTCATAGGCTTTTTCAGGAACAGGTCCTGTAATCATTATGGATAAAGATGCATTTTCTCCCCCGATAATTGTTGCCTTGGAAAGTTCTGCTGCTATTAAGTTACCATATGCCATCTGTCTTGCAATCTCAAGGTTTGGATTATGCCATGAATGATACTCTGTTAATGTTACTGGCCTTGCTCCAGAGCATATTAAATCATTTACAACCATTGCGATTGAATCAATGGAAGCACATGCAAGTTTTATAGGATTATCTCCATTATAGAGTGCATGAACAACTGGCTTTGAACCAGGACCATCAACACATTCCTGGGCTATATATCTGCTGATTCTATTTTCAAGAAGTTTTTTGACATCTACTCTAAAACCCCCTGAGAAATCAGTGCTGAATTCAGGAAAGCTTATTCCAATTTTTCTTAAATCCTCTGTAAATGGAAGTGTAACCTTGTTTAATGCTTTTAGGATACCTACTATATCATGCTCTTTTTCAAAGTCAACCCCTGCTCTGGCATATTTGCTTTTTTTTGTTTTAATCTGATGCATAATTATCAAAATAACCTTGAATTAATATAATAGGTGTGCCCTTGTCACCGCTTCCACTAACTAAGTCACATAAACTCCCTGCCAAGTCTGAATATTGCCTTGGTGTTGTTCCTTGTGAATACATGCTGGCAGCAAGGTTTTCCCTCTTTTCTTTTATTATATATTTTCTAACTGCTCTAATTGTCTCTTTATTGCCTAACTTAGTTAATTTATCAGCAAGGTATTTTAGTTTAATTTCATTTGGCGTTCCCATAAGACCAGAGGTAAAATCAGGGCTTACAACAGGGTCTGCTAGTTCCCATATCCCGCACACAGGGTCTTTGAAGGCACCGTCTGCATATATCATGACCTCAACATGCTTTCCGGTAATTTTTTTTATCCTTGCCTGTATTAGTTTTACATACCTTCTACCAAACTTGTCTTTAACCCTTGGGAATAATTTTAAAAGTTCGCCTCTTGATTTATTTGAGCCCAATAGTCCATACTTCTCATTATATCCCCTCCCATTTACAGGTCTTGTGCAGAGGTCATCAAGGCCAAGGACAATATCAGCCCCTGCTTCGCTCAAAATCCTTTTTGTTCTTTGCCTTGTGTGGATATCTGCTGCAATAACATGTTTTGTATGCTTAAGGATTTCTTTTGGGTCATTTGAAAGAAGAATTACTGCATCTGCATTCTCTGACTCAATTACCTCCCTGTAATAATGCACATAGTTTATTCCTGTGAATGGGTGCTTAAAATCCCCAAACTTTTTATTGTATTCCTCTTCTGTCAATACTTTTTTGTAAGGGTTTATTTTCAACCCGGACATTTCTTCCCTGTCCATAATTGGATTCCCAACCTCATCATTAGGGTAGCTCAAAAAAAGGATTAGTTTCTTTGATTTTTTTGCAGCAGCCCTTGCTATTGCCTTTAGTATCATTGAAAAACGATTTCTGCTTAGTATTGGAAAAACCACCCCTATATCCTCACTGAACTTTGTAGCTATTTCCTCTGAAATATCATCCACAGAGATGAAATTGCCTTGGGCCCTTGCAACAAGGGATTCTGTAACCCCAATTATATCCCTGTTTCTAATGTTATACCTGTTGATCCCAAGAATTTTTTTAAATGCATTATCTGATTCCCATGACCTCCTCAATGAGTTAATAACTACCTTAACAATGTCATGGCCTGGTTTTATTATTGGGGCCCTTATACCCCTAACAACTGTTCCAATTTTTCTTTTCATATATCAAATGCATTTAAGGTATAATATTAATATCATGGGGGTACATATCTTTAAGTGTTTCCTGAGAGGCCTTTTCAAGTATGGCCTTTTCTCTAAATTCTTTCAGGCTTGATGCTCCTGAATTGGCAATTGTTGTCCTTATGTACCTTGCATCCCTCTCAACACAGGGTTTTAGTCTTCCTTTATACATAACAGTGCCTACAACCCCCTCTATTGTTGCAGTTGATATCTTGCTGTGGCCATATCTCTCCAGCACATTTGGTATGTTTTTTCTTCTTTCTTCTTTTAGCTCTTCCCTGAAGTTCATGCCATACGTGCCTACAAGCCTTGCTATTGGATGGCCCTCTCCCCATGTTTCCACATAATTTATACTTCCCTCTTCACTGGCAATAATCTTCCCTTCCTTGTCTTCAAATTTTCTTGCAGCTGCCTCATAAAACCTGTTGAAGTAGTTGCCCATCATTATCAAGTCAGCAAATGCAAGTGCAACTGTCATATCCTTTGTTGTGCTAATCCCCCCGTCAATAACAAGCTGGACATACTTGCCATTTGATTCATGATAATAGTCCCTTGCTTCTGCAAGCTCTTTTGCCACAGTAAATTGGCCTCTCCCATTCCCTCTTTCGCTTCCTGTTTGGCAGATTGAACCAATACCCATGCCGCCAATTATGTAGTCAGCACCTTCGTCAGCAAACCTAAAAAAATCCTCCTTCTTGATTATGTTCCCGATTCCAAAGGGTTTTTTGGGGAACATTCTCTTTGCCTCCTTAAGAATTTTTAAGGCATTATCAAAGCATGCATTTGAAGAGTCAATCATCATTGTGTCCACCTGAGGACCCCACTTTTCAAGTTCTTCTTCCCATTTGTCCCTTGTGGTTATTGCTATGCCTATGAAATTTGTGTCAAATTTCTGAAGAAAAGCAAGCTTCTGCAGAACCATATTCTTATCAACTATGGGGACAAACCTTCTCTTTTCTGCTGTAAGCTTTTCTTTTATTTTATTTTCCTCGTTAGCATATAAAAAAGGTATTCCTTTGTTATTTTTCCTGCCCTTTAACGGAGTGATTATATCCTTTAATAGGGTGTACCCTGGAACAGTTGGCAGGTTATCTGGATTGTGTATGTAGAAACCATACAGCCTTGAAAACCTGTCAATAACCGGTACCACAGAATATCCTGTTTTCTCGGCAAGCCTGATAGCATCCTCAAGTGTTTCATCTGGTCTTTTGTGTTCAGGATTTTCAACATATTCAATATCATCCTTCTTGAGCTTTGCACTATTGTTTGCATCTAATATTTTCTGCTTGTCACTGTCCCTTAGGCTTCTAGGAATACATGTCAGGATTCCGTTTCTTCCTGCTGCAACAGCCATTTCAGGACCAACCACGCACTGCATTCTTGCCGTCATATATGGATACTGAAGGGCTATTGAATCACCAAGATTTGTCTCAAGAGAAACATCCTCTGGTTTTGACTTAACCCAGCCTGTAAGGATAATGTATTCCCTTAGACTTTCAGATAATTTGATATTAACTTTTGCCATTATGCCCCCTCGTAGTTGGAGTTGGTTCAAATTATTTAAATATTTTGTTTAGTAATCATAGATGTTAACCCTAAATAGCTGATAGCAAACAAAAAGCTATAAGAGGGTAAAACAAAAATTTATATATAACTTTTTATATTACAAGTTATAAAGGCTTTTAAAATGTCTGAAAAGATTAATCATAATTGTGGTTTATGTGTAACACATACGTTACGTGATACATATTCCTTTATAGAATCCCTTCAACATAGGGGTAGGGAAGCGACAGGGATAGCAGCAATAAAAGAGGGTAGGATAGATGTCATAAAATGGAAAGGTGAAGTATCTAAATTTGATATAAATGATTTGGGTAAAATTTTTCCTAGCTTTGGGTATCACACTTTTATGGGGCATGTTAGGTATGCAACAAAAG
>CAYOHL010000021.1:6834-13700 GCA_964403775.1 uncultured Methanosarcinales archaeon | reverse complement strand
AAAAAGGAGAAATCCTTTAGTTTAGCTAAGAAAAAAATTTCTGTAAAAAATAACAAACCAGAAAGGAAGAAAAGTGCCAGGCCAATTAAGAAGCAAAGGTGATTTATATCAGCAATATATTAATTAGAAGGATTGCAAGAACTCTCCCTGGGCTCAACACAAAGTTAAAGCAAGCAGGCATGTTTGACACGCCAGAGCAATTTATAAAAAAGACACTTTTATCTGCATTCTACCTTACAACAGGAATAACTGCTTTGTTTGTAACAGTGCTTACCCAGTTGGAGATATTATCACGTATATTATATTTTGCTTTCCCGCTTTTTATGTTTTTTATTACATTCTTCTATATGCTTAAGGTGCCAGATGTCAAGATATTAAGAAAGGGAAGAGAAATAAGCAGGGAGATTGTTTTTGCTGGCCGCTTTATGATAATAGAGCTTGAATCAGGAGTTTCCCTATATGATGCAATGGTCAATGCCTCAAAAAATTATGAAGTAATTGGAGAATACTTTAAGGAAATAATAGACAAGGTTTCCATGGGAACAACAATAGAGGATGCAATAAACGAAACAATCGAGACAACCCCTTCCTCAGATTTAACAAAAGTGCTGTGGCAGATCCTTAACTCGCTAAGAACAGGGGCTGACATCTCAAGCTCGCTTTCAAATATACTCGACCAGATTGTTCGCGAGCAGGTTATTGATGTCAAAGAGTATGGAAGAAAGCTAAACCCATTGGCAATGTTCTATATGGTCATAGCAATCATAGTTCCTTCATTGGGCATAACAATGCTCATTGTACTTACAACCTTTATCTCAATAAAAGTTGATTTGACTGCTTTGCTGGCAATAGCATTGTTCCTTGGGTTTATCCAGTATATGTTCTTCTCAATTATAAAATCCTCAAGACCTGCGGTGGAAATATGAATATAAGGGAACTGTTTAAACCATCAAAAAAACCAAAAGAGACAAAGGAGGAGAGCATTGAGGAAAAAATCAGGCTGTATAGAAAGCTTCAGAAACAGAAAAAAAAGAAATTGATGGTTGAGCACAGAAGGAACAGATTAAGGCATTACTTGCAAAGAGCAGGTTTTGCTATTGAATCCTACAAATTATCTAAAATGATATTTAACCTGTGTGTTTTCTTTAATTTAATTGTCTCATTTTACCTTATTTACCGTTTCTCAACTGACTTGAAATATGGTGTTTTATATGTTAGCTTTATTATGTTTTTTGTGTGGGTGGTTTTATTTGTTTTACTCCTGCTAATGCTGTGGCTGTTGTTTTATCTTATCATTGATCTGAAGATATTCAAAAGAAGGATTGGAATAGAAGAGGTTCTTGCAGACTTTCTGCAGTTAACATCTGCAAACATAAGGGCAGGCATGCCTATTGACCGTGCTTTATGGTATGCTGTAAGGCCCCAATTCGGGGTTTTGGCCAGCGAGATAGAGACGGTTGCAAAGGAAACCATGACTGGTGAAGACCTTGAGGGAGCTCTCAAAAGGTTTTCAGAAAAATATGATTCAATCATGCTGAAACGTTCAATAAACCTTCTTATTGAGGGTATAGCTGCTGGAGGCGAAATTGGAGACCTTCTCACCAAGATATCAACTGATATCCAGGAGTCAAAGATTATGAAGAAAGAGCTTTCAGCAAATGTAACAACCTATGTAATATTTATTTCATTTGCAACAATAGTTGCAGCACCTTTATTATTTGCACTGTCAAGCCATCTGCTTTTTATAGTAAGCAGCCTTATGTTAAAGCTTGATGTCCCTTCAGGAATGACAACCTTTTCTCTTAATTTCTCTGGGGCAGGCATATCTGTTGGGGATTTCAGGATATTTGCCATTGCATGCCTTGTTATAACCTCTTACTTTTCATCTGTGATAATTGCAACAATAAGAAAAGGGGAGATAAAAGCAGGGGCAAAATATATCCCTGTATTCATTGTTTCCACAATCGTATTATTTTTAATCTTTTCAGCAGTTATCAGCAGGCTGTTTGGGAGCATTATCTAGCTGAAAATAGTTAGTTTTATATATAAGTTAGTATTAATATATAAAAAAGTATAGCAATATACTATCAAAATCCAGGAGAGAGGTGATAAAATGAAAAAAGCACAAGCTGCCATGGAATTCTTAATGACCTATGGATGGGCAATTCTTGTTGTTTTGATTGCAATAGCAGCTTTGGCATATTTTGGAGTATTGAATCCGGGAAGATATCTTCCTTCAAGCTGCAACATGCCTCCAGGACTAAGTTGCGTTGACTTCAAGGTTGACGGAGGAACAAATGAAATAACCCTTGTTGTGAGAAATGGGATGGGAGAGGACTTAAACCCATTTAACATCAGCATAGCAGGAGACTGTAATGGAGTAGGATTAGCTTTAGATGGCTTAAATGACGGAGAGCAGGAAGTAATCACAGTAACTTGTACAGGGGATATAACCGGAACAAAGTTCAAGGAAGACATAACTATTGGATACACAAAGGAAAGCGGGATATCACACGTGGCAACAGGAAGCATCTCAGCACAGGTTCAGTAAATATTTTATTTTTTTATTTTTAGTTTATTCTAAAAAAGCAAACCTTTTATAGAACAAATGATTATAGCTAGCTATGGCAATAAGAAAGCCTATTGTTGCGGGCCAGTTCTATGAATCGGATTTTGACAGCTTAAACAGGCAGATAATAGAATGCTTTGAGTCAAAGAAAGGGCCTGGTGCATTGCCAATAAATAGAAGGGATGGTTTGGTTTTAGGGGCTGTTGTTCCGCATGCAGGCTATTTTTTTTCTGGGCCGTGCGCTGCATGGTCTTATAAGGAGATTGCAGAATCAGGGTTTCCTGACCTATTTGTTGTTATTGGACCAAATCACTCTGGACTTGGAAGGACATCAACTATCTTGGATGACTGGGAAACACCATTTGGGGTTGTTAGGGCAGATAAGGAATTTGGAAAGATGTTAGTTAGCAAGTCCTGCATTGTTGAGGATTCATCAGCACATCTTCATGAGCATTCTATTGAGGTTCAGCTTCCATTTTTGCAGTTTGTAAGCAGGGATAATTTGAAAAAACTAAGGTTTATCCCCATAACAGCTGGATTTGACTGCAATGTTAATGAAATTGCATCAGGAATTAAGAAAACAATACAGGAATCTAATAAAAAGATATGCATAATTGCAAGCTCTGATTTTACGCATTATGGCTTCAGCTATGGCTATGTCCCATTTTCAGCAAATGTAAAAGAGAATATGCAAAAGCTTGACAATGGCGCAATAAGCTTTATAAAGTCCCTTGATTCAAGGGGATTTCTTGAGTATATCAATAGGAAGCAGGCAACTATCTGCGGTGCTGTTCCAATAGCTATATTAACAGAGCTAATGAAAGGCAAGGCAAAGAAGGTAAATCTTATGCAGTATTATACCTCTGCTGACATTATTGGCGATTATAATAATGCTGTTGGCTATGCAAGCATTATTTTCAGATAATTTGCCACCGAAAAGCTTATATACATAAAAACAAGGCCTTTACCCATGCATAAACCAAAAAAAAGAGGATGGGATATTACTCCAGAAATGCTGGTTGTAATATTGATTGCAGTTATTCTCATAATAATATTATTTTTTTCAATAAAGGGGTTGTCAAATGTCTTACCAAAGCCGTAAAGCAGTAGCAAGGTCTTTCCTTATACTGCTGCTGATAGCAATACTAAGTTTTGCAATCATAATTTATGCAATACAGCAGTTTTTTACAAGAGCAGACCAGGCAGTGGATGAGCAGGCATGCAGGGGAAGCATATTGACAAGGGTAAAGTCTAATTTAAGGGTTGCATGGGTTGTAGAGTTAAACCCCTTTCCTATAGTGTGTAAGACCCAGCAAAAAGAACTTAAGGGCGATAAAGAACAAGTGATGATGCAGATTTCAGACCTAAGTGCAAGATGCTGGTGGACTTTCCTTAATGGGGAGTATGGAAATATTTTTGATACATTCAACCTAAAAGGTGATGAAAAATGTTTTATATGCTACTTTTTTTATATTGATGGCAACATAGAGCCGATAAGCGGTAAAGAACTTATGGATTATATGGGTGAGAATTTCTACCTGACCCAAGAGGATGAAGAAGGCAATGAAGAGGGGATTAGTTATTTGGAGTATATCCAAAGCTGGAAAGGCAGTGGAAGAATCCTTGCAAGCGAAGATATCCAATTCATTGGAGAAAAAGAAGAGGTTTACTCTATATATTTTGTCAGCCCGGATGTGACATGGCTTGGTAAACTTATTGGTGATAAAGAAATCAAGGAAATGAATATGATATATATTGAACAGATCAGAGCAGAGGGTGCAAAAACCAAATGCAAGGTTTTAGAGAGCATTTAAATCATTAAAATGAGAAAAATTATCAGCAAGAAAGCGCTTACGAGAAGGGAGATAGTGTTATGGCTGTTTGTATTGGCATTCCTGCTGTTTTTTTTGTTTTTTGCAAAGGGAATAAGGGAAAGCCTGATTGCTAACATCAACAGCCTGTTTGACTTTTTAAGGTTTGGCTGAAAATGGCAGGATATACTTTGGAGGAAATTGCAAAGTGGGTAATAGCAGGATTTCTAATTATTATAGGCTTATATTTGTTATACCTTCAATTCATTCCAGGGGCATCAGCACAGTTCTGGGGAAAAATTAATAATGCCACAGGCATTTTTAAAATAGGCCAGGAAAAACTGGGTTATAAGTTTGAGTTGCCAGAGTCCATGGAAGAGAATGTTGAGGCAGTTAAAGAAACAGTTTCCAAACTTTTGGAAACAGAGAAAGAACAGGTATCCAAAGAGGAATTAGTATTTAAGGATTTTGAAAAATGTGAATTAACTTTTGAAAGCTCCTCAAATGGCAATTTAAGGATGGTGGTTGAGACTGGAGTAGGCCAGTTAAAATATTACAAGATTGAAACACCCTACAAGCCGTGCATTGTTATGTTTTCCAGTAAATCCCAGACCGAAGTTGAATTTGATGATGAATTCAAAAAGAACAATATGATGTACCCTTCAACAATCAAAATTGTAGAAATATCCCGAATGTTACACATCAAAGCATTATTTGAGGATATCCCATCTAAAGATTTTTATATTCCAAAGGAAGACGGATCATACAAGTTTGACATGTACAAAATAGACGGCGATATATGCTTTGCGGGATATTATAGTTAATTAGATGGGATTTAATTGCATGAGGTAAAAAAATGAAAAACAAAAAAGCTGTTGAACTAACTTTGAATGTTATTGTTGTTGCTGCAATAGTTCTTGTTGTTTTGGCTGTTTCAATAATGATTTATACAGGCGTTATAGGAAAAGAGAGAAACCAATTAAACCAACACATTTTTAGTATTGGCCATGACTGTGATGGAGACGGGCTTAGTGATGCTATTGACCCATGTCCTTGTGATCCTAATGTTCAAGATGAATCAAAATGTCCCACCCCTCTTAAAGATTGTGCGGATAAAATAACAAAAAAGGAATGCATAACTGATGCCAAATCCAAATGAGAAAAAATAGAAAAGCAGGCATAATCTCCTTAGAGGTTCTGATAGGTGTTATAATTGCAATAATCATATTTGTTTCTGCCGCAACTATAATAAGCAAGTTTTTCAGGCTGAGTGATGCCAGCAAGGACTCATTCAACCAATTGGTCGCATTAATAGAAGAGGTAAATGGAAATGATCACGGCACAAGAAAATCAATGGCTCTGCGCATGGACAAGGACACGGCAATAATTGGGTTCTTAAAAGACAAAGAATCTGTTGTTAGTACCGGTAAAATAGAAACAAAATATGTTAAGTATTCTAACTTTGAGAGTATATTTAATAAGCCTCCTGATTGTGAAAAAGGTAAAACATGCATATGTTTGTGCAGGAAGCCAGAACGTCAAGAGGGTAGGAACTTTATATGCAAAGATAAAAACCTTATTTGCAGAACATTTGATGGACTAGATTTTGTAGGAAATGGTTTTATCATATCAAGATCACAAATGCCTGATATTTTTACTATAAAATCAGACTTAATTTCAACAGAAGACACGTCACAATTCAGGGTTGTTTATGTTGAAAAATACAATGAGTATGATGAGAATTCAGTTGCAGTCTGTGGAGAGACTGAAGAAGGTTCATGCATAAGCCAGGAATACAGAGAAGAAAAAAAGGCAATATATGGGCTGAAAAAACTTGCAGAATTTATAGAATCATGCAAAGAAAGGAAATTTGTAGATGTTGAGAATCCAGAACCATGCAGCTGCGGTGCATTTAATTTCGAGTTAGAGATCCCAGAAAAATACATTGTTGAATTCACAGAATCAGATGAAAAAAACTTAAAATTAATCTTAAAGCATGAAGACAAAAAAGATGAGATTATATCATCAATAGAAGTGGATACATCTCTTTGCACATATCAGCCAATATTAAAAGGTACAGATTATTTACCTAAGGATGAAAAAGTTATTTTAGAATATAACCTCCCTTTTTCTTACATATATTATTATAAAGATAATGAAGATGAAAGAATTGCTTTTGTTAAAGACAGCGATGAAAACATCTGCATTCTAAGGTCTTCAGAGAGAGGATACCTTGGCTTAAATGCAGAATCTCCAGATACAATTACTTTTAAGGCTGTTATTAAAAAACAAAGAGGCGTTGACCTTGGACATCCTGAGATAAACATTATTGGGTGTAAATATCCTGAAGAAGCTGAATGATATACTTATTAAAAGCAATTCACCAAAAAGCATTTAAACTTTAACTTTCTAGGGGTATGTATGAAAAAAAGAGGTGCAGCATTCTCAATGCTCTCGGCCATCGAGGTAGTTGCAGCTGCTATAAT
>CAYOHL010000021.1:0-6734 GCA_964403775.1 uncultured Methanosarcinales archaeon | reverse complement strand
CAGTTTGCAAAAATAGGCAATGAAATTCTTATTGACAACCTTGTAAAGGCAGACCTAAACACATTAACATGCGATGAGTTTGCTGGGGAAAAACTAACCAATAAAAAAATCCTTGTTGACCCTGGCTATGAAAAAGACAATATAAAGCCATCAAAAGAGATGTGCGATATAGCAAACTCTCTTGTTTTCAAGCTTACTAACGCAGGAGTTAATTATTTTAATATATTTTCTACAAGAAAGCTTAATGAGTATGATGAAGATGAAGGGATAATTTCAATAAACTGCAATGACTTGTCAAAAAGCGACAAACCCTACGAGGCAGATGTTGCAATAAGCCTTAGGCCAGGGAAAAACAAGAACACAAAAAACAACATAAAAGCATTCATTGTTTCAGGCTCGGAAAAAGAAAAAGAGAGCAGAAAACTGGCCTGCTTAATGATAAACTCTATTCTTGGGAACAATGCTTTAGGTGGTATTAAGATTACGGGCGCATCTATTGTTCCTGTTGACTTGGAGGCAACTGGCATGGAGTTTCCAGATGGAATACAAAACAAGATTTTTGTCATGCTGGAAATAGGAAATACTGAAAGCGAACAAGGAAAACTGTTATTGGAAAAAGTACCTGAGCTTGGTGACTCAATCTCAAAAGGTTTTGTGGAATATGGGAAATAAAAAAATGTTTTTTTCAAAAAAGGCAAGTGGCTACATACTCGGGAAGAAGCCTATTTATTTTATCATAACTCTTATATGCCTGACAATATCATTCATCCTGTTTAGTTATGCAATATCAAGGGAGGTGTCATCAACGACAGTTATCCCTGATAATTTAGAGATGACCATACTCACAAACAGGTTCCTAAACTCTCCTGACTGCCTTGCATACCAGGATAAGGAAACAGGCAGGGCTTACCCGGGAATAATTGATTTGGAAAAATTTAATGACGAGGCTTTGGAAAAATGTTATTCCACAGAAGACAGCACTTTAAAGGCTTTCAAACTTAGTTTGGAGAGCCCTAACCTGAATATTCCACCAGAAGAAAATTCTGACAACAAAGCAAATAAATATTTTATATTAACACCCAATTGGGCAGCAAGGAGATACACCCAAACATCTCAATATGTTATTATTTATCACAAGGAAAATTTTTACAGGGGCAGACTCTTAATTGCAGTTCAAAAATGAAACACAAAACATTATTCAGGAGGCTTGCAAAAAGCAAAAAGGGCTTTGATGACCTTGCTGATATAGTTATTGGTCTGATTTTCATTGCCCTTATTTTTATTGTTGTATTTGTCTACATCACAAGCACAGAGATTAGGATAGAAAAAGCAATAAAAGAAGAACAAAACAACCTTGAAAAAGATTACATCCTGCTGAACTATTTAAGAACACCCATGGAAGGAAAAGACATTTCTATTGCAGAATACTTGGGTTCCTTAAGCAGGAAAGAGCTTGAAGAAGGCATGGCGTTTAATGGGATCTGTTATGAGGGAAAAGCCAGTGGAGTAATTAAGGAAGGTTTAGTGACAAAGGAAACAAAAGAAATACTTCAAGGCATTTCAAACTGGCAGGTTAAAATGCTTATCTCTGGGGGAAAGGAATTTTGCTCCATTTCTAAAGACATCAAAAAACAAAAAGAGGGGCATGCTTCTGGGGAAACAGCCAGGGCTGTAATACCATCAAACGATCCCGGCTTTAATATAGAAATATACTTCACTAAGGGCTGATAATATGGTTAAAAACAAAAAAGCAACAATGATTTTGTTTCCTGTAGCCCTGTTTATAATGGTTGCCCTTATATTCTTTTATGTTAATTACCATACAAGGGATAAATTTCAGCCAGTTGATGTTGGCTATGCCCAAACAAGCATTCTTAAAACATACCAGCAGGCAGAAAAGGCCTTATTATATATTGATTTATCAGCCAAATATTCTGCATACAGAACTATTGATAACCTTAAAAACAAAAAAGGGAGTTTTGAGAACATTGGCTGCAATGAAGTTTTAGGCGAAACACAGGAAAGCCCAAGCCAAGAGGATTGTATTCCAACAAAAAAACAGGTTTATGATGCATTTTCAGCTGATTTTAGTTTATATTTAAATGCTTACTTGAAAAAATACAGGGAAACCGGACTGAAACAGGATGAAGAACTAATAATCCCTCTTGACAACTATGACCTGCTGTTCAAAGATGATAAGCTTATAGGAATTGCAGCAGAAAACCTGAAAATAAGCAAGAAAAGCATAAACTACTCAATAAAGCCATCATTTAACATAGATATTGGCTTTGACTTATTTAACGAGTATGTATCTTATTTTGATTAGTTCTAATTTAATTAATTTCCCAATAATTATTCTGCAAAACATAAAACTATTTATAACAGCTATTGATTCCAGCTATTGGTTAAAATGATAAAAATGCCCTATAATGATATTCTGGAGAAAATACAGGAAAAATCAGGACTTAGTGAGCAGGAGATTAACAAAAGGATTAATAAAAAGCTGGACCAGCTATCCGGGCTTATAAGCAAGGAAGGGGCTGCACATATACTTGCAAACGAGCTTGGAATAAAGCTTTTTGACTCTTTGGGCGGGAAGCTCCAGATAAAAAACATTTTATCAGGAATGAGAAGCGTTGAGGTTGTTGGAAAGGTCACACAGGTTTTTGAGCTCAGGGAATTCAACAGCAAAGGCCGCTCAGGAAAGGTTGCCTCCTTTATAATAGGCGATGAAACAGGCACTATAAGGGTTGTTATGTGGGGCGACCAGGCAGACAACATAGCCAAACTAAAAGAAGGCATGATAATAAGGATAGCTAATGGGTATGTAAGGGAAAGCCAAAACAGGAAGGAAATACACCTCAATAATATGGGCAAGCTTATAATCAGCCCAAAGGGAGAGACTATTGGCGAAGTAAAGGAAACAAGCTCTGGCAAAAGAAAAAAGATCAATCAGCTAAATGAGAATGACTCTAATGTTGAAATTCTTGGTACAATAGTGCAGGTTTTTGACCCAAGGTTTTTTGAGATATGCCCTGAATGCGGCAGAAGGGCAAAGCTTCAGGAAGACGGGTTTGTCTGCGAAACACACGGCAGCATAACACCAAACTATTCTTTTGTGCTTAATCTTTTCCTTGATGACGGTACAGACAATATAAGGGCTGTATGCTTCAGGAACCAGGCATTAAAACTATTAAATAAAACACAGGAGCAGATGCTTGAATACAAGGACAACTCTGAGAAATTTGAAGATATGAAAACAGAGTTATTAGGCAATATAGTGAAAATTATTGGCAGGACAACAAAAAATGAGATGTTTGACAGGCTTGAGTTTATAAGCCAGCTTGTTTTCCCAAACCCTGACCCAGATGAAGAAATAAAGGCCTTAAACAGGGAATTTGAAGAGGCAAAAGCTGAAATCCAGGAAAATGATGTCCAGGACACACCTAATATTTAGTTTTTTGATTGGCCTTCTTATCATAAACTCTTTTGATATCCAAAACAAGGTTGTATTTATTGCAGTTCTATTAACAGCTTCTGTAATCCCTGATATTGACTCCTGCAAATCAAAAATTGGAAAAAAAGTCAAGCCCCTGTCTTTTTTAATAAATATTTTTCTCGGCCATAGGGGCATATTTCACTCACTTTTACTACCAATATTGGTTTCACTGCTTATCATGCCAATAAACTATGAAATAGCTGCTGCATTTTTTATTGGCTATTTATCCCATTTTGTTCTTGATTCATTAACGCCAGAGGGAGTTATGTTTTTATATCCTTTTTCTAAGAAGAGAATCAAGGGACTCATAAGAACTTGCTCATTATGGGAAAATATTCTATTTTTTATTCTTATCATATTGTGTTTTGAAGTGCTTTTTCTATATATCACTGGACATTGGACATCTTTGAATAAGCTATTTAAATAAATCCAACTATATGATAGATATTGCTTCGGTCCCTTGATTAGCCAATGGCTAAAGGGATTATGAAATAAGATGCGAACAGCAATGGAGGCGATGCAAATGAATCAGGAAAACATACCTGAAAAAAAGTTCAGTACAGGCGTAATAAGCGCCACAATCTGGAAAAACAAGGGAATAAGCAAGGCTGGAAACCCAGTAGAATTCAGAACAGTATCTTTGCAAAGAAGATACACAGATAAAAACAATGAGTGGAAGTCAACTAGTTCTTTGAGGATAAATGATCTGCCAAAGGCAATTCTTGTGCTTAATAAAGCATACGAGTATATTGTTCTAAAAGAGCAGACTGATGAAAATAGTGAAGATGAAGTTGAAGTTGAGGATGTTGGCTAATTTTCTCTCGGAATACTTTCAGAAAAAATTTGATAAGTTATTTAAATAAGCATAACTACTTTAAACAAGGGGTTGATATTATGAAACTAGAAGAACAAAAGCAATCAAAAGAAAAAGAACCAAAAACTGATGTTAAAAAACAGAGAAAAGAAGAAAAAAAAGAGCTTACTGTACAGGACCTTCCAGGTGTTGGAGCTGCAACAGCTGAAAAGCTTGTTGATGCAGGCTATAACAATATAATGTCAATTGCAGTTGCAAGCCCTGGCGAGTTAGTTGATGCAGCGGGAGTTTCTGAGGCAAGTGCAAGAAAGATGATAAATTTTGCCAGAAACAAGCTTGATATGGGCTTTGAGTCAGGAGAGGACTTGCTGAAGAAAAGGGCAAAGGTTGAGAAAATAAAAACAGGCTCAAAATCATTTGATGATCTTCTCGGCGGTGGTTTTGAGACAGCATCAATAGTTGAGTGTTTTGGAGAATTCGGCTCTGGAAAAACCCAGCTTGCGCATGTCCTGGCAGTTAACTCCCAGAAACAATACCCAGAGGCAGTAACAGTTTATATTGATACAGAAAATACATTCAGACCAGAAAGAATCCAGCAGCTTGCAAAAGGCGCTGGTCTTGATTCAACAAAGTTGCTTAAGAACATAAAAGTGGCTAGGGCTTATAATTCAGACCACCAGATGCTTCTTGCAGAGAAAATAGAGGAGCTTATAACAAAACAAAAACTTAGTGTAAAGGTGATTGTTGTTGACTCATTAACAGCCCACTTCAGGGCAGAGTTTATTGGGAGAGGCACTTTGGCAGAGAGGCAGCAAAAACTAAATAAGCATATGCATGTCCTGTTAAGGCTTGCAGACATGTATAATATATGCGTTTATGTTACAAACCAGGTAATGGCAAAGCCGGACATGTTTTTTGGGGACCCTACGCAGGCAATTGGCGGCCATATAGTTGCTCATGCAAGCACCTTTAGGATTTATTTGAGAAAAGGCAAGAAAGGAAGCAGGGTTGCAAAGCTTGTTGACTCTCCAAACATGCCAGAGGGCGAAGCAGGATTTTACATCATGGAAGAGGGCATCAAGGACTTTAGTTGATTTTTTATTTTAAAAACATTTAAATAAGAAGCAATATAAGAATTCAAAATGAACCAGAAAAAGAAAAATTTAACAACTCTTCTAGGGGTTATATTCACTATTATAGGTGTTATCTGGGCTATCCCATCTTTTCTAACTGAAAAATACTTTTTTGGAGCAATTGCTTCTGTTTTGGTGATAATTGGACTCATATTATTGGCTGTTGCATTTAGTGAATAAAAAGAGATAAAAAATGGACGAAGAGACAAAAGAAATAATACAAAAACTTGAAAAAAAGATTGATGACCTGGAAGGCCAGGTAGAAGAACTCCAGGGCGAACTAGAAGAGCTAAAACAAGACTTCTATGAAGATGAAGAGACTGGAGAAAACCAATAATAAACTCTTTTGTTTCATCTGGCTCGCAAATACCTTGCCACATACTGCTCTTGGATTTCAGTGATTTTATCCTGCAGATCATAATCTGGTTTATTTTTCTTGAAAACCTTGTTTCTTTGCTATCTTGATAATCTCTTTAAATGTTTTTTTATACTCTGGGTTTATTTCAACGACAGGTTTCATCTTTATTGTGGAATCGACAAAATCTTTTCTGTAGGGTATCCTTCCAATAATTGGAATATTATTCTCTTTTGCAAATTCTTCTATTTTGGAACAAAACATCCTTACAATATCAAACTTATTAATTATAATTCCATGCTTAATCCCAAAATGGTTTGCAAGATACAGCACTCTTTTTAAATCATGAAGTGCTGACGGTGTTGGTTCTGTTACAGCAACTATATAATCAGTACCAACCAACGAAGCTATTACAGGGCAACCAATTCCTGCAGAAGAATCTATTAAGATTGTATTGGCTTTTATTTTCTTGTTTATTTCTTCAGAACATTTCCTGACCTCAGCAACTACCTCTCCGGATGCAAGCTCTCCTAATTTAAGCTCGCCTGAAACCAAATTCACATTATAATTTTTTCCCGTAAGGATTGTTCCAATTTCTTTTTTGGTTTCAGTTATAGCATTCTCTGGACATGCAACAATACATGCCTTGCAACCAATACAAACATCTTTTACAAAAGCAGGATAATTTCCTTTAACAAATACTATTGCATTTTGTTTGCAAACAAAAGCGCACTTTCCGCATTTTGTGCATTTATTAAAATCCCATTTGGGTATTGGCTGGTAAACACTAGCATATTTCTTCAAATCTATGGAAAGCAGTAAATGATCATTAGGGCATTCAACATCAGCATCTACCAGCATAACTCTTTCATTTCTTGCAAACTCAACTGCTAAGGATGTTGCTACCACTGACTTGCCTGTCCCTCCTTTTCC
>CAYOHL010000020.1:0-13883 GCA_964403775.1 uncultured Methanosarcinales archaeon | reverse complement strand
TGCACCTGAACTCGCCGCTTTTTGGGTCGAGCTTGCAGTCAGCAGGAGCTTTTTCACCTATGTCTTTTATCTCACTGACTTTTTTTGTTGTTTGTAACTGGCCATTGTTGTCTGTCCAGTCCCACTCAATAACTGCCTTGTCATACCTCACAAGGGAATCAGGAATATCAATGTAAAACTCATCAGTGTAAAGGTCGCCTGCACTTAAACTGCCGCTGCCTGAGGGAATATTATATATCTCTTCCTTGCCTCTGTAAAAGCAGTCGCATCTTCCCCCTGGGCATGAGTTGTCATTTGAGCACTGCAGATAAACCTTATAGTTAAGGTCAGCTCCTGCAATTATTCCTGCGCCAATATGATAGATATAGGTTGTTCTTCCATAGTTAAGCGGGTTAGAGCCCATAAAGCGCCTTGTTGTCGGATACAAGAAGCCCTCGCTTCCCAATGTTGGCATCCCAACCTCTGCGCTTAGCATTGCGTCAAGGTCAAACTCGCCCCAGTCGCCTGTAAATGTAACCAGGCATGCAGAGTGTATAAGTTTTCTCTGGTTGAACATTGTGTCATATATTCCTGTCTGCCCATATCTTCCTTCAACAGAATCCAGAACATTTTTTCCAGCAGTTGATATTTTTTGCATTACCCCTACAATGCCTCCTGAGATTTCCCCGCCTGCACCGAGGGCAAACGATTCCCCTGTGCATCTTATGACATCATAAATTATATCGCAGACATAGGTTGTAAGCACTGCTTTGCAGACGCCAGCGCTTCCCTGGCCAGTTATTATTATTGTTTCAAAGCACTGCTTCACAGCCTCAAGAACCTGCTTCCATAAGTTAAGCCAGCCAGAGACAGCTGGCAGGCAAACGGCCTGCACACTTCTTATAAAGTCAGAGGTTGGGTCAAGAATATAGTTGCCCTTGCCCTCAATGCCTCTCTTTGATTGGACAATAGAAGGCAGCTTTTTTATGTCGCTCTCTTTTACAGTTTCATTATACTCTTTTTTTACTCCTTTTGTGTCTGTATAATAAGTAGTGCCATCCTCTTTGAATATATAATACCCTTGATTGTCTATGCTCAAAACCTGATCTTGATTGCACTGATAAAATGCCTGGCTTTCACCTTCGCCAACAGAGACAACCCCTTCAGGTGTTTCAGAACCAATTCCTATCATAAACAGGTCTCCAATGCAGACACTGCCGTCAGGATATATTAGATAAACCTCCTGCTTGATTCCAGAGCCAACTGTTACAACTGTTATTTCCTGCTCTTTTGATTTTTCGCAGAATGCAAGGCCCTCTGATATCTTGTCAAAAAAGCTTTCCTCTCTTTCTTCCTCAGTTGTTGATGCCCTTTCCCATTCATCAAGAGTCATGAATGCAGAATCCCAGGCACGCTTATATTCTTCTTCGCATTCCTCTGAATCCTTGCCAAACATCCCATCTATTCCTTTACAGAGATTAACCTTTGTTATGCTGTCCTTATATGTTTCAATATGGTATTCAAGGGAAGGCACGCTTGGGCAGAATATCCTGTCGCATATCCAGTTCCTTGTTTTTTCAAACTCTCTCAAAGCCTTTAAACCCTGAAGGCAGGCATCACAATCAAACTCAATAAGATTGCCACTATCATCTGTTGTAGAAGGTACAGAACATGTATCATCACCATTTATTAATGCAATTTTTGCTGCTTCTTTTACACCAACGCATGAAAATTCTACAGAAACTGATTTGACAAAATGAACTACCCATGAGCCCAAGCATCCAATAAAAGTATATTTTTTAACAGTCTCAACTGGCTTTCTTATTGTATCAATAAGGTTTATAGTTGAATTCAGGAAATTTACAGTTGCATTCAATAACTCTTTTGGAATCTTGTCAAGAGGAATCTCCTTGTCAACCATTATGCTGATTGTCCAGCAGTTCCTTTGAGTGTTTTCAACAATATCCCCATTCATATCTTTATACTCATAGGATATATCAAGCCTTAAGGGCATTTTTATAAAACTAAGGTTGTCAAGCTCTTCTTTTGAATTAGTCCAGGCATTTAGATTCACAATAAAATATCCAATTGTGTAATCATCATTCCAGTAGCTTGTTGCACCTCCTGCAAATAGCTCATCCTGATATTCTTCAGTTGATGATAAGCTTAAGTCATAGCTTGTAAGCTGGGGCTCACTTGTCAAGCTAACCTCGCTAAGGTCACCTCTTCCCCTGTATGTCAAATTAATTGGAAAGCTGAACTGGGCTATTCCCTGTATCAAATGCTCTGGTATTACAACATCAGGGGTTATCTTGCCTGTTTTTACATCCCAGTCAGAGCCATAGCCGCACTGCGTATATATAACAATGCCCTCAACAGATGCCTCTCTGTTGTAATCATCTGTTGCAACTATTTTTATCTTGTTTTCCCATGCATTTTCCTCTTGTGTTCCAATAGTTATGCTTTTGTCTGTTACACCTATTTTAATGCTCTTATCTAATTTTATCTCAATCTCAAAATTACCCTCAGAATCAGATTTTCCAGAATATTTCTTTTTTTCATTAACAAAAACATCTATGTTTATATTTGCTTTATTTACCTGGCCCTTGATTGTCTGCTCTGCTGTATATGCTGGGCTCAGCTCATATATATTGTTGTAAATTATATAGGGCTGCTCTGAGTCACAGAAAACATTAAACTCATTTATGACAGAATTACCACCAGCATCAGTTGAATTAATTTTTATTTTGTTAGCCCCCTCTATCAAGGTTATACCTATTGAAATTTTGTTGTCTTCAGTTGAGCTTGCTGTGCCATAATAGTTAGAATTAAGAGTGACCTCAATCACAACTGGCTCATTTGTTGTTCCTTTAATCTCAAGAAATGGTTCACTAACCTTTTCTTTTGGTTTTTCTATATTTATAGACGGAGGAGTCTTATCCTCAATAGTCTGTTCTTCATCCTGTGCAAAAACAGTTGCACTATAAACAGGCATAAACAATATAAGCAATATGCAGCTGATTGCTGTTAGCTTTAGTTTTATCTCTTTCATTATCATCATTCAAACCTTGGCATTAATTCATTATTATTTTTGTTCTCATTTAAGAACTTTACCATAGCAAGCTTGTCCTCATCTGTTTTGGCAACACCCCTATCATAAACATAAAATATTATTTTATCCCTGCCGGCAATATCATCATAATCAACCTTCCAGTCTGCTTTGAAGCCGCCTCTAAGCTCATTGCCTTTCATAAGGAATATCTCAAGGTAATAGCTGGCATCATTTTCAACCAGCTCTATCTCTTCCATTCCCTCATCTTTTGGGTATGCTGCAAAAACATCATGATTTTTTTCCAATGATTTGATGTATATTGCTGCTTTTTCGTCCCTATCCAAGCTTTTTTTATCTCCTGCGCTGTCAGCTTTCATAACACTAAAATCAAAGCTCTTCAGGGAGTCCATCATAATCAGAATATCCTTTTTTTCATCAATAACCTGCTTTTCTGCTCTTAAAAAGCCCTGCTTTTCTGCTATTATTATTCCATTGATGCATGCCGAGGGCAGCTTTGTTTTTAACCTGTACCTGTTTGCCTCTGGCTTTGTAAAGCCTAAACTGCATTGATACTTTATGCAGTTAAATGAAATGCTTACATTATTTATCTCATTTTTTGTTCTTGAGTTTTTGACATTGATAATATAATCCTCCTCTGTTAGCTCATTGCAGAATCCTTCATCTTGATAAAAGGCAAGCTTTATTATCCCAAAGTCAGACCTATCGCCTTGGTTGTGGTTAATCAGAACAGGAAAAGCAAACCTAAAAACATAGCCATTGTTATTAAGTGATTTTTCATCCCTTATTGCTATCTCAACAGGATAAATTAAATCATATGTGAAGTGGTATATATTTATGCATAGCATACCAAGATAGCTTGGAGAGCCCTCAACCATGTTTGACTTCATAACATCCCCGTTGCTTGGCCTTGCCTCAAGCTCAAGGCCCCAGTCTCTCATGTATCTTATTCCTGCTTTTAAATCACCAAAGTCTTCACTAA
Source organism: uncultured Methanosarcinales archaeon (assembly GCA_964403775.1). GTDB lineage: Archaea > Nanobdellota > Nanobdellia > Woesearchaeales > CG1-02-33-12 > CG1-02-33-12. The sequence continues at coordinate 9,852 of CAYOHL010000020.1, read as the reverse complement.
CAGGCGCCCAGAAAAAATGGTTGTATTCATAAATGTCAGCAGGTATGTCTTTTGGCATCGGATCTTTTTCAATATCAATGTTTTGGAATTTCCTGTATATCACAGGGTCATACAAAAATGGGATATAATCTGTTTTGTCAATCCTTATTTTCGGCAGGTTATAGTACAATAATTCCTTAACAGACTGCTTAACCTCAAGTTTGCTCCACTCAAGACCATTGCATGAGAAAACCAAATCAGTGAATGGTATCTCAGGGTCAAGAGCCATTAAATCAATTGTTGTTTTTTCAAGGAACATATCCTTGTTTTCTGCATTCATTATTCCCTTTGCAAGTCTGTAAATTTTTTTAAGCCTGACAGGAACCGAGCTTGTATACAAAGACCATTCAGTTATCTTGTCGCCTTTCCTGTTTTTGATAACAAGAGGGTATTCTGTTGTTATAACCACCTCTTCCTCTGCTATGACTGTTTTTGTTTTTATTTCCCCTTTTTCTTCTATAATGAACTCATCAAAATCAGAGAAATTTTTCAGGCATGATTTAAGGTTTTCTGAAACATATTCTGATATCTGGGATTGCATGGTTGATAAGCTTGGCGAGATGTCATTCCCGTTGAGGTACCAGTATGGAAGTTTTACTGGCCCTCCAACATTAATATAAGCCTGGGGATTCATGGCTATTTCCTCAGGCACTTCAACATAGCCGGACTGCATTCCAAGCCTTATCACAGCCTTTTCGCCAATATCCTGCATACAGCTCTCAACATATCTTTTAATGGGCGCAATTTCCTGAGGCACAACAACCTCTGGACTGAAAAAAGTTGTTTTTTCCCTCAGGTAAAAGAAAATAAAAAATCCCAGAATAACAAGAATCCCGATTATTACAAAGACTGTTATCTGGCCTCTTTTTTTCATAATCCTCACTTAAGAATATCCTATGATAAGCTATATTTAAATCTTGTGGTGAATTCTCTCTGATTTTGTTACAAAAGCTGTGATATAAAACCTTGTCCATGCTGTATAAATAACCAGAAAGATTAATAAAAACAATAACTCAAGCCCTGCTGGCAAAAGGTTAAGAGGTATTGTAATCACAGACAGCAAAACAAAGACAATGCTCATTATCAGGCATGGAACATACAGCAAATGGATTTTTTTAAGCCCGACATCAAATGCATTTTTAAAGGAATTCAATATCTTGTTTTTCTTTGTAAAATAAAAATATAAAATCCATACAACGCAAGCAAGGTAAAGCATTATTGGCAGGAGGATAAAGGCAAATAAAACCAGCAATGCAAGCATAACAAGGTATGGGTTGGCTGAAGCAGCTGAAAAAAACAAAAATGCTGACTTAAAAAACCAGAAGCAGAGCACTGCCGTGAAAAATATAACTATTGACAATGGAATACAAGCTATGTTTAACAGCAGGAATTTCCTGAAATAACCTAAACTGAGCCTCTTTTTCAGTATTGTGCTCCATATCAGGCCCTGAAAAAAAGACCAGGCAAAAAACAAAAATACAATTAATAGCAGTGAACAAGCCAATATTCCATAGTAGAAGCTTTTTAGTGCAGCAAGTTGCTCCAAGGCATTTTCAGTAAGCATTTCCAGCTCTAACCCGCTTATTCTTGATGCAGAACTGATTATCCAGCTGCTCCATAGGAAGAGAGCAATATAAGAAACCAAGATAAAGAGCAGGTCAAGGAGCATTACTGAAAAAAACCTCTTTTTATCAATATTAAAGCTTTTTTTAAATATATCTATCTGATTGGTTAAATAAGTCATTTTACCACCCAGGCTGGCCAGTTGAAGTGCTGGATACAGTGGTTGAGCTTGCTGGCTTAGAAATTTCAGCAGAGCTTAAGTCAACCTCAACTATCTTATTGCAGAGCTTATTATCCTTAAGGGCATTCCTGAATTCTAGGTTTAGGTTTTCTGTATTGTAGAATTTGAGGCACACCTCTTCGTAAATCCTGTCTTTATATCTTACAACTGCATTTTCGCCTGTTCCGCTATAGGTTTTATCTGCATCAAGCTTTATTCTGTCAGCCATCCCGTCATTGTCAAGGTCAACAACATTTCCATCTATCAAAAGCTCAAATGTGATGTTTCCCATGCCATAGGGATTAACACCAAAAGTTATTTTGTAGAAATATAGCGTCTCATTGTTTGTTTTTATTGCACTAGTTCGTTCGCCCTCAACATGTGCTGCAAACCCAATAACATTGTTTACATTTACAACAGCAATGCTCTCTGGTATTTTTTCAATATGGTAATGGCATATGCTTTCCTCCCATTTTCCGCTTATTATGCGGCCAATAACTGTTTGTGAGAATAACTCATCAGCCCTTTTTCTCCAGCTTGTTATAAAATTAAGGTCAAGCCAGCTGTTAAGAAGGTTTGAGAGTGCTATTCCTCCGCGTGCAGCCTCTACAGCTGCATAAAATGCCGGGCCTATCAATGATTTTGTGACCATTGCCTTTGCTTCCTTAACCCTTGGGTCATCCTCATTTAACTCCTCGCCATTAAGGAGATATTTATAACTTCCATCCTCCTGTTTTTTAATGATTATTATTTTGCCATCATCAGCTTTAAACGCAAATGGAACATATCCTGCAGAATATATCTTTTCAGAGCCATCTTCCTGCATTCTACCCAAAACATAGCCAGCATAACCAAAACTCCCGGCAGCATAATAAATTGTTTGTGGATTGCCATTTTTGTCAAAATCTGTCAAAATATTGCCATTCTCGTCTATAGCCAGAATTTTTTTATCTTTTTCCTTTACCTCTTTACCATCAAAAGTTCCATAAAACCTGAGTTTTTCTCTGCCCCTTGTGATTGTTATTGTCCCTTCATCCCCCTCATCTGTGTTTTTGTTGTAGAACTCCAAGGTGCCGCCCCCATCCAATGTTTGTAGTGTATGTAAAATATTTTCCTCTGTGTCATAAACAAACCTATTTTCATGCTCTAAATTACCAGTATTGCCATCTTTAACAGCCCTTAAGACACCAAATTCATAGTAAACATCAGTCAGCCCCAGCTCTCCAATATCTTTAATCTCTTTTCCTCTAAAATTAGCATAAACAATTGTATTGTCAATCCATGTTTTTGTGGTTTCTGTCTGGGGGCTTATTACTGTTTTTATTGCGCTACCATCTTCAAGCTTCTTAAGATATGTTTTTGACTTTATTTCATTATATCTGTCCCAGACAATTTCAACATTAGTAGAAATACCATCATGTTTTGCAGTGTATGTAAGTTTGTTGTCCTTTGAATCCCATTTTACATTGCTGAATCCCTCTTCCTCACTATTAAATATATCCGCAATCTTATTAACCAGCCCATCCGGCACACTTATTTGAATTGTTTCTTTTTTTGTTTCTTCAGGTTGCTCTGGGGGAGTTTCAGCCTTTCCTATTCCGCTTATCTTCAATTCAGTTCCCCCATCAGGGCTTGCTACAATAGCTGATGCTGGACTTTCTGTTGGGGGTTTTATTGTTCCTTCATCAAGGGCCTCTTCATAAGTTATCTGATTTTTTTCATCAAAAGTAATAACAGCATAATAATACGATTCAGCATTGGGGTTTTTTGCACTAAATCTAAGGCTATCTCCTTCTTGGACAAATTCTGGGTCCTCTAGCCCAATTAGTATTTCTTTAACAGCATCAAACCTTTGTGATGATAGTGTAATTGATTTTCCATTTTCATAGTCCACTGTTACAGTACCATCCTGATTTTGAGTAATTCTTGGCCATAAGCCATTGCCATAAACAATACCTCCAGCTAACAAGACAAACATTACAATTGTTAAAATCATTAAGGTTTTTCCTTTTTTCATCTTCTTATTCTTCTCCTATTTATTCCTCATTTGTTTCTTCTGTGCCTTCTTCTGCTACTTCTTCTGTTGTTTCAGGCATTGGTTTTAAAGCCTCTTCACATACATCGCCGCTTATCCACCAGCTGTCTGTGTCAGCAAAACCTATTATGTCCTCTGCAATAGATGCCATTGTTGGCACTAAATGAGCAATAACACAGACAGCATGGCCAGCCATTGTTGGCTGCATTTCGCAGTAAAAGTTAAGTCCTCCGAATATAAGGCCTAATGGGTCTGAAACTATCATTGTAAATTGTTCTGCAAGCCCCTTGAAAAACCCTGCAAATGGTATTATCTGGAAGATCTCTCCAAAGATAAACAGGCATTGGAGATATGCTTTCTGCTCATCACAAACATACAATGGAATCCCCTCATCAGCTGCTTTCTTAAGGCACAATACATAATAGCATTCTACCTGCCTTGCCTTCTGCAAGCCATGTATTATTCCTGGAATGCACCCTGTTGCAAGGCTTAAAACAATGCTGTCCTTCGGGCTTGTTGGCCAGAAGCTTGCCCCTCTGCCGCCACCAAACCTCATCTCCTTGAATATCTCAAGGCCCTTGCTCTGGTCTATGATGTCAGTATACCATCCGCCCCAGATTGTTGTGTCGCATGAAATATATTTGCAATATTTTTCTAGCTTTTCAATATAATCTGTATACATCTTATCAGTCCATCTAGCAGTATCATCAATAATTTTTACCAAACCAGTTGGTTCAAGTGGAGAAACTAGTAATGCAAGGTCCTGAATTGCTTCATTTATTTTTCCAAGGGTTTGAAGTAATTTGCATAATTTTTCCAGGACATTCAATATTTTCTCAAGAGTTGTTATCCATTCCTGCCTTATAAGCCAGCTGTCCTGCGCATCTTTTATTTTGTCCCTTATATTCTGGCTTAGCTCGCCGAGAGGCATATTGTAAAAGTCTATTGTAAAGTCAGCATGCTCTTTTTCTGGATTCTGCATGATTATATCACATACTTTTGATATGATAAACAGTGTGCAGTTGATTGAGAGTGATGAATTAGGCATTGCTTCCTGGTTTAATGTCATAACAATGTAAGGGTCAGTTGATTTTTCATTAATCAGTTCATAGTTGCTGATATAGCTCATATCCCCGCTGCATTCAAGGTCAAGCGCAATTATTGATATGTCTGAAGCAGATATTGTCCTTAAGCTAAGGTGGACATACTCTTTTTGGCTTATTAGTTCAGTTGTCTGCCTGTCAATTGCAAGAGGCATTTTTTCAATGCTGTGGATTTTCCAGTAGTCAGGGTTTTCCTCATCGCTTACTCCTAAAATTTTAATGTCAATATTTTTTTCAGCCTTGTTCCCGACAAAATCAACAAACCTGAACCTTAAAATGCCTTCAATGGGCCCTGAAGCAACAGACCCTGTTTCAAATTCACATATCCAGCTGGTTTCATTTTTTGTGCAGGATGTTTTTTCATCCTTTCCTAAACCAATGGCTGATAAGTCTAAGCTTAAGCTTACAGGTGTTTTATCCTTTACAACTGCCTTGATATGAAGCTTGTCTCCTGAAACTATATCCTGAGTATAAGAATCATTTTTATTTAAGGCTCTGACTTCTATCTCACCCACCAAAACAGGGGCTTTTGTGTCAAGAACAAATGTTTCTGAGAGAATGCTGTTGCCAAGGTCAATGCTGTTTCCGGCATCATCCTCTGAGTTAGGGCTGATAACTATTTTTGCAGATGCTCCATCTGCTGCACCAAAACCAATATTGTCAAAGTTGCATTTCCAGCTTTCCCCGCTTTTAGCGCAGCTGTCTGCCTGTATTTTTTTGCCTTCAGCCAGAATCCAGAGCTTTTTTAGGTTAAAGCCAGAGTCCTTTTCCTGGACTTCAACAATTATCTGGTTGTTTTTTCCAGCATATTTTATGTTTTCATATTCACCTACTGCATTTTTTATTGATTTGACAACAGGGCTTGTCTTGTCAAGCTTAAACTCATAACTCAAGCTTTGCTTTGCACTATTGCCAACAGCATCTACTGCCTCAACCTGAATATTAACCTTGCCAGAATCACCAAGCCTTATTGTTACAGGCCATGTGCATGTTGAAATGCCATTACTCCTAGTACAGCTGGCTATCCTGTTTTTATAGCTTGGGTCCTCTTTATTTAGTTCAGACAAGTCAGCAGAAACCTTATCCAATGATTCATCCTCGATTTCTATGCTCACAACAGCTGGCATTGGTTTGGCTGAAACATAGTTTATCTCATTGCCATCAAAGGTAATTTTGAACGAATCCTTGTTGATCTTTGGATTTGTTTCATCAACAGTTAGTTTTTCACATTTAAGCCCTGAAACCTGGTTTAATCTATCATAAGCAGCTATGCATACATTGGCAGAGCCTGTTCCTGAAACAAAGTCAGATGTTTTAAAAGAAAGCTCCCCTGAATCAATTGCAGAGTCATTTATTTTTATTTCCTTAACAACAGCTGCCATATCATTCTTGCAGATGATTATTTTGCTCAATCCAGAGCCAATGCTTGTATCATAGGCATAATCCCTTACATCATATTTTACAGTTAGATTGCCTTTTTTTGTTACCTTGGGCATTATGCTGAATGACTCTATTGTCGGGCCCTTTCCATCAACAATAAATGTTCCTGCATATGTATTAGCTGTTTTTTCAGAATCATCCTTTAATGTTATTGTGAATGAGTGTTTCTTTGGCTCTAAGCTGTTTTTGCTTATTGCCAAAAAGCATGCAAAGTAGTCACCAGATGACCTGCAGGTGTTAAACTGAATGTCATTAAAAAATACCTGGCCGGGCAATATGTTTTCATCTCCTGGAATAGAAACATCTGCCTTAACATATGTCAGGTCATTTTCCCTTCTATAGCCTTCTAGATCATCCTTGCCAAAAATCCCGACATTGTTTATAGCTGCAAAAACACTTGCGCTGTATACCGGAAGCGCAGCTATCATAAATATTATAAACAATGCAGTTATCTTTTTGCTCATTTTAATCTTGGCTCTAGGCTTGCCCTGTAATTTTTTGAATATTGCTCTATTTTATTCATCTCATCAATATCATCATGCTTTCTCTCGCTCTCTGGCATGCCTGGAATATCTATGTATAATGAATAAAATTCTATATTATCATAATTTGTTATATCATCTGCATCCCAGGCAATTGTTTCATCAAATAAAATCCCGCCTGCAGGGAAAGGATCAAACTCAATCTCTGGCAGAGTTGCTATTGGAAAAAACAAGAACATCTTTTTCTCTTCTGGTATCACAATTTTTTCATTTAAAATAAGCTGGATATTAAGCTTGTATTTTCCAGGGGCAATCCTTATTTCAGACAGCCCATCCTGGCCTCCTGTATATTGGGCTGCTGCTGAAAACTCTTCCTCGCCCCTTTTGCCGATTCTTTCAAGCGTTAATATTGCCTGCTCTTTAGCTGTCAGGCCAAAGGCATTATTATTGAAAACCCAGCCATCATCTGTTTTTACTATTTTTTTCTTTTTTATTTCAATATTTTTGTATACCAATGGCTCAAGACTTATTAACGGCAAATCCATGCCTTTATCAGGCTCTGTGCTTAAAAATTCAGAATATCCGAGAAAGTCCGGCTTTGAGAATGTTACTATGCCTCCTGCGCAGACTGGGAATTCTGCTTCCAGGACAGCATTGTCATCTGTTTCCCCTATGAAGCATGACTCAGTGCCGCAGCTGTAATAAACCATTACATTATCCAAGGCTTGGCTTGTTTGTGCATTCACTGTTTTTATTTTTATGCTGCCGCTGTTTCTTTTGTTGATGTCGCAGAACATTGATGCTTGATCAGATTTTTGCCTTAAGGACACAAATGATGAGTTAATTGGTTTATTGTTCCTTATGTTTGCCTCAAGTGCAAACCTAAATGAATAGCCCCTGCCATTGAATGCTTCCGGGCTTTTTATTGTTATAACAACCGGGTAGGATATATCATAAAGAAAATCATACCTTTGAATCCCTACTCCTAATGGTAAAATATTTGTTGATGCTGACTCAGGCATTATAATGCCTGACTTTGTGTTGATATCAAAATAAATCGGCCACCAGGCCAGGTAAACAAAACCAGCCCCAAGGTTTTTGTAAGAGTCTCCATATGACGGGATTACCATCTGGCTGTAAACCCTCTGCTTTATTGCATCATCAAAAGCCATTTTTTGGTAATTCAGTGTATCCTCTACCTGAATAAGAGGGATATAGCTCATAAGCATTGCCTCAAGCCTTGTCTTAACCGACTGTTTTGTCCAGTACACAGGGGATTTTGCTTCAAATTCAGAGCCAACCATTGGCGGCAGCTTTTCACTGTCTATGCCTGAGAATCCAGCTATCAGGTTAAGAGTGTTTAATTCAAGGAAATTGTAGTTTATCTCATCGCTTGTTATCATGAATGCAAGCTCATAAATATTTTTCAGATTGACAGGAACTGTTGTGAAGAAACCGGATGCCTTTGCCTTTACCTTGCCTTTTGTTATTTCAAGCGGATAATCAACTGAGACAAGAACATCATTGTTTCTTATGGTTGTTGTGGTTGTTACTTTTCCCAATTCTCTTACTTCAAATCCCTGGCCTTTAAAGTCAATGAAGTCATTAAGGCACTCATTCAGCTTAAGATTAACATAATTGTCTATCTGCGCCTCTATTGAGGAATCCATTAAAGATCTTTCCTCCCCTTTATTGTATTCACTCTTTAAATCAGGCATTTCTGAGCTGAATTCGCAATTGCCTGAGCAGTCATTTGAGCTCTTTAAATACCACCAGTATGCAATTCTCATAGAGCTTTCTGGCGAGAATTCAACTGCCTGTGAGCTAGTTGGGTCAGCTGTATGTATAATCCCGAAATTTGAAATATCTGTATAGCCGCCTGATTGCCCAATAAGAAGTACTGCATCAGTTGCTGTCTCTTCAATGCACTGCTCAATAAAGACTTTTAGTGGATACAGCTCTGCTGGTATTTTTTCAACTATTGGCCCAACCTCTTCTGTTCTTGATGCCCTTAATTTTATATACAGGGCCAGGCCAAAAACAAGCAGAATTATTATGCCTATTATTATAAATATACTGATCTGGCCTCTTTTGCTTAACATATTTCCTCTACTCGCTTCTTTTCTTGCTATATATATAAAACTTTTGTTTTTTATGGGGCACCGTTGAAAATCTTCGGAATTATTTTAGTTTAATATGCAAAAACTTTATTAACAATAGTTTGCTAGATTGAAAACCAAAAGATTTATATAGTATTGTCCCAACAAATAGTCCAATTGGACTAAAAAATGGGACAAAAAGAAATAATTGAAATATTTTTAGAAAATCCAAACAAAGATTTTCAGATAAGGGGAATATCAAGGCAGTTCAAAATACCCAAGACAACAGTTAGCTACCACATAAACAAGCTTTTGAAAAAGCAGCTGATAAAAAAACAGGAAAAAGGCATTTTCCCGAGTTTCAGGGCAAATACTGAGAACCAGCTTTATAGGTTTCACAAAAAACAGGAAGCATTGAGAAAAATAACAGAAAGCGGCTTAATCAGCTATCTTGAAGAAGAATGCACACCAAAAGCAATAATGCTTTTTGGTTCATTTGCAAAAGCAGAATATGATGAGAAAAGCGACATAGATGTTTTTATACAGGCAAAAGAAACAAAAGTCAACCTTGAAAAATTTGAAAAAAAGCTAAAACATACAATAAACATTATTTTTGAGCCTGAAATAAAAAAGCTTTCACCTGAGCTGTTAAACAACATACTAAACGGAATTAAGCTAAGCGGTTTTTTAAAGATAAAATGAAAGAAATAATGAACTGGCAGCAATGTATGGAAGATCATATAAAGAAAGTAAAACCAGACAATGAAAAGATAAACTCAATAATAAGGATGTGCAATATCAGGTTAAAGGTAGTTAATCAAATCATAAAAATCCACAGAAAACTCCTACCAGCATCTAAAGATGCTGGTTT
>CAYOHL010000019.1:5162-14515 GCA_964403775.1 uncultured Methanosarcinales archaeon | reverse complement strand
GCAAGTGTTGCTCCGTAATCATTAATATTAACATGATCTCTTTGTAAGGGATTGTAGTCCTTAACAATAGATTCAAGACTTTCATTAAAAAGAGGTTGGCTCTTGGATTCCTTTTCATGTTTTTGTTTTAAAACTGAACTGTTGTTTTCAAGTTTTGCAACTGCATTGTCAAGAATTCCTTCTTCATAGGTCTTTGGTTTGATTATTATAACTTCGTAATATGGCTTAGAATTAATTGGAAATTTATTAGTTTGACTACCTAAATCATCTCTTATTTCATTTTCTTTTAAAGCAAGCTGAGTTGTCATATTAATATTATTTTTTATTTAATTGTATTGGTTTAGTTCAAGAAGTGCTAGTATATAAAACTTTCGTTTTATTGTTACAACGAAGTGGTTAAAAACTTCTTTGTTTAAATGTTTTAAAGTTAATTTCTTAAAGAAATTTTTGATTTTAAAATAATCGTCTCCTAAAGGATTGTTAAAACCCCAAAGGAGGTGAAATAGACAACTGGAAATAAACTAAACTATTCTAAAGTATATAAATCTTTTTAGTTCTAAAGCTATTTTTGGTAACTTTATGGCAATGTTCTATACTTTGTGTTTATCATGCCCCATTCAACAAATAATAATGCCAGGGCAACCATTATAAAACCCATTGACAGGTCTATGGGTATTTTTCTCTCTGAAATAGCAGATATGTCCTCAAAGGCCCGGGCCAGTTCATCCTCATTTTCAGCCCTATAGTATTTGCCTCCTGTTTTCTGTGCTATATAAATCAATGTTGGCTCATCAAGCTTTGAAATTAAATCCCCCCGGATAAATGTTCCCCCTTCTTCTGTGCCAATGCCTATTGTATTGACAGTTACATGGTTTTTGTTTGCATAATCAACAGCCTCATCAACAGGCATGCCAACAGTGCTCTGCCCGTCTGTCAACAAAATGATTACTCTTGCATTTTCCTCCATTAACAGGAGGTTTGAGGATGTTGTTATAGCCCCTCCTATGTCTGTTCCCCCAACCATCTTAACCTGTATATTATTAATGGAGATTTCTGCATCTTTAAGGCTGTTTGTCAGATCCTGCTCAACAAAGCTTGTGCCTGCAAAAGAAACAACACCAACCTTTGTTCTTGACTTTAAGCTGCCAACAAATGACGAAGATGCCTTTCTTGCAGCATCAAGCCTGTACGGCTTTAAATCATCTGCAAGCATAGAGCTTGACGCATCTATTGCAATCACAAAATCAAACTCGCTGCTCTGGCCGATGTACCACATAACAGGCCCTGCTATGGACAATATAAGCAGCAACAAAATAAAAACCCTTATAACCAGCAAAAACTTATTCTTTGATATTGCTCTAACATTTCTTAGCTCAAACTTGGCTCCAGTAACCCTTTTTATAGCTTCAAAATTAGCAAATTTCACAGCCCTTCTCTTAAGATATCCTAAAACAAAAAAATGGGTTAAAATAAGCAAAGGTATGCTTACCAGAAGCCACAGATAGAATGGGTTATTAAATGTCAGGGTTATCATCTTTTTCTTTTATGCCTCATCAAAAAGAACTTTATTATGTCATTCATAAAGGGTTTGTCTGTTCTTAATTCTAAAAATTCTGATTTTGAGTTTATAAATGTTTCTTTGATATGTTTAACCTGCTCATTAACAGCAGACTCATACTCTTTTTTTACTGCTGCTGTATCTATCAGAACCTCTTTTTCAGAGTAGGGGTCTGAAACAACAATCTGGCCAACATCTGCCGGCATCTCATAATCTCTAGGGTCTCGAACCATCACACCAATTATTTCAAATTTTTCAGAAGCTGCCCTTAAATGTTTTTCCCAATCTTTGCCAAGCCCAATAAAATCAGATACAATAATAACTATTGCCCCTCTTTTGACAGAGCCCATTAAATCACTCATTATCTTACTAAAATCAAATTTGCCGTCATAAAGCTTTGGGTCAGATAATGATTTTATTATCATAAAATACTGCCTGCTGCCCATTGCTGGCGGCAGGAACTTTACAATCCTATCAGTAAACATAACCAACCCCACTGAGTCGCCTGCCCCTATTGCTGCAAAACTCATTGAAGCAACAAGTTCTGCTGCATACTCATTCTTCAGCTTTTCAACAGAGGCAAAAGACATGCTTGAGCTGACATCAACCAAAAAAACAATATTAACATTTCTTTCCTCTACAAGAACCTTGACTAATAGGTCTTGTGTCCTCAAGGTTGCTTTCCAGTCAATCAGGGAGGCATCATCAGTTGGGTCATAATCCCTATAGCCCTCAAAATCAAAACCCTTGCCCTTGAATGTGCTTTTATAAGAGCCTGTCAGGATTCCTGTGAGCCCTTTTTTAGTAGATACCTCTAATCTTTTAATAAGCGGCTTTAAGTTCAGCTTTAATTCTTCCATTTTTTCCAAACATAGCCTATGGAACAGGCACTCTTGCCAGAATATCTGAGATTACATCCTCAACCTTTATGTTTTCTGACTGCGCCTCATAGCTTAAAATAACCCTGTGCCTTAGAACATCATATGCAACCTCTTTTACATATTGAGGGGTTACAAATGTTTTTCCCTGCATTAATGCCTCTGCCTTTGATGCAATAAACAGCCCAATAGACGCCCTCGGGGAAGCACCCCACTCTATATAACTCCCTAGTTTAACCCTGTAGTCAGCAGGGTTTCGTGTTGCATCAACTATCTGGATAATATACTTTTCAATCTTTTTGTCAAGGTAGATTTTTTTTACATCATCCTGCAGTTCTAAGATTTTTTGAGGGGTCATTATTGGTTTCAAGCTGAAATCATCAAACCTCCTTGTTGTTATGTTATTGTTCAGTATAACCTGCTCCTCTTTGAGATTTGGGTAGCTTATGTTAATCTTGAACAAGAACCTGTCAACCTGTGCCTCTGGCAGTGAGTAAACACCCAGCTGCTCCAATGGATTTTGTGTTGCAAGAACAAAAAAAGGCAGCGGCATACCAAATGTTTCCTTTCCAATTGTTGCCTGCTTCTCCTGCATGCACTCAAGCAAGGCGGACTGGACTTTTGGAGGGGCCCTGTTTATCTCATCAGCAAGAATAAAATTGCTGAATATTGGCCCCTTAAGAACATAAAAACCCTTTTCCCTCTCATAAGCTGTTATGCCTATTATGTCTGTTGGCAGAAGGTCTGGAGTGAACTGAATCCTGCTGAAGCCGCAGCCCATAACTATTGATAATGCCCTTACAATAAGTGTTTTTGCAAGTCCAGGAACCCCTTCTATAAGCACATGGCCGTCTGATAACAATGCCCTCAAGAACCCGTTAATCACTGTTTCCTGGCCAACAACAATATTTGAGATTTCTTTTTTTATGTTGTTGATTATTTTTTGGTCTTTTGTCACCTTTTCAGCAGACTTTTTCTCATCCATGCACTAATCAAGCAATTCATAATATTTATATTTTGTTATCCTACTTATCAAGAGTAAAAGATTACACGATAGATTTATATAGGAATATTTAATAATTTAAATTAAAATGCGTTTAAATCCTTTCAAGAGAAAAAAGAAAAAACCCAATAGGATAGAAACAGCAAAAAATAATACTATCAAAAGGATACAGGCATTCAGAAAGCATTTTTCCAAAAAAAGCAGGGATGACAATTTTATACAGTTTTTTCATATTGTGAGGCTTTTTTTTGCTGAGCTGTTCAAAATCAAGTATGAATTCACATTTGAGGAATTAAGCAGGGAGTTGGAAAGAAAAAGGGTGGATAAGAGCCTGAAGGAAAAAGTTGTTTTTTTTCTGAAAAAATTGTCTGTTGTTGAGTACAGTGATGAAAGGCTGCCTGAGCCAGAACTGAGGAAATTATCAAACGACTTTTTAAACTTATTTGAAAAATTGACAGTTAATGAACAAAAAGTTAAGGAAACAAGGTGTGATAAGATACTAAGATTCCTTAGGATTAAGAAACCATTAATGCAAAAAAAAGAAGTCGGAAAAAAACAAAATGCCATAATAACCCTGATAAGCCATATGCTTTCAAAGCTTAAAATAAGTTTTGGCAAAACTAGACTAGAGCAGGTGCATGATATGCTTATTAAGGCATTGGACATGCTTGATAACAATAAAATCCAAAAGAGCAGGCAGCTGTATGTAAAAATAAAGGGAAAATACAACCAGCTAAACAATGATGAAAAAAAAGAGGTTTATGATGATATAATGCTGTTGTATAATGAGCTTGTTTCTGCCAGAAAGGATTAATGCCCTCTTTTATATTTCTTCCTTGATCCCTTGCGGGCAATCAAATAAATGATCAGGGCTAAAACAAACAACAGCCCTATGCCTGCTGCAATGAGCCTTATTCTTTCCATCCTGGTTTTTTCAGGAAGCGGTTCCTCTCTTATTGGCTCTTTTGCTGTTATTAAATACCTGCAGGTATCAACAACAGACTGCACCAATAATTGTGCCCTTTTGTAATCAGACCTTTCTATTGCATTTCGTGCCTCTATAAGCTGCTCATTTAGTTCAAGGCACTCTGGATTTTCCTGAAGCAAATCCCTTGTAAATGCTATTTTTGTGTTTAGCTCTTCTGGGCTCCACTGGCCAAGTTCTATAGAGCTCATAAGGAACTTGGCAGAATCATTAAACTCCGGGTCATTTACATTTGCAAACACAACAACCTCATAAGAACCGAGGGCAGTATATGATTCTATGATAAGGCTTGTTTCAACAGAGCTCTTTTTTTCTATTGCTGCAAAATAATCTTTTGTAAACCTTAGCTTGATAGCACTGCTGTTGACATCTGCAGTTAACCTTACCTCCTTTAAGGGAGTTTCCCCATCGTTTTTTAGTTTTATAGGGGCAATAACTGTATCATTTTGGTACATTGTCATTGTTTGAGGAACTATAAGCTTGAAAGAATAGAGTTTTTCTACCTCTGTTTTCTTTGTTTTTATTATGGTTGTTGACCCTCCTCCCCCCCCTCCACTATAAATTATTGTTGCACCAGGGGTTATGCCCTCATACTCTACAAATGTTAATGTGATATTATTGCTTCTTGTTGAGTTATAGCTATCATTCATTGTAAAAAATATTGTTTCCGAGCCATACCAGTTGCTTGCAGGCGTGAGGGTAACCTGATGGGTTGTGCTCCCTATGGATACATCTATATTTGAGTTTCCAAAAACATCATATGTTATTGTGTCATCTGCGTCATCCTCATAAAAATAGTCATCAAGGTCTATCCAGTTAATATATATTGTGTTTTGGTTGCCTGTGAAATCAGATATAATATAGCTTACACTTACATCATGCAGTGTTGGTGTTGCAGATGTGTTTGTTGTTGAGAGATTTGCCCTGTACTGTATGTATTGATAGTCTTCAGACTCAACCAAAGAGTTATTATGGTATACAGAACTCCAACTTGCATTAGTTAAGCCAGCTTCTGTTGCTGATGTTCTTGTTTGCAGCGTTATGTTTGTATTATCAGGAATTGTTGCGCTGAAATTGATATAAGTTATGTTCATATTATCGCTTGCCATAAGGTTTATTGCTGATGATGTAAATATGCCGTGTGGGTAATAATCTGTTGAACTCTGCTTGTTAAGTATTATATCCCCGCTCTGGGCTGTTGTGTTTGTGTTGCTGTTGGTTCCAGAGCTAAAATCTGCTTCAGTCGTTTGCGTATTTACCCCAAACCTTGGAAGCCTGTTTGTATTGTTGACGCTAACATTCCATGTTACGCTGTCGGTTTCATTAAAGCTGTCAGAAACTATTACTGTTATGTTATGCTGCCCAGCTGCTGTGAAGTCAGGCTCATAAAGCCACGACTGGTTAGATAATGGAGCAGATGACTGGTTTGATGATTGGTTAACAGAATCCAAATACCATATGTATGTCAGAATATCCCCATGAATTAAATCCTCATCTGTTGCTGTTACACTAAACTGCAGTGAGGAGTTTTCTGCTGTGTTTGGTGTTAAGCTAACTGGCGTGTATGAGGTTATATTTGGGGCATTGTTAACATTTAATATTGTTAATATTATAACCCCGCTTGTTATGCTGTTGTTGTCAGTCACTGAAATGTTTATTGAATGGTTTCCAACATCATCGTTTGTCGGGGTAAAAGATATAATTCCTGTTGAAGAACTTATGTTGAATAAAGTGCTGTTATCACTGAAAGTTAATGGGTCATTCTCCTCATCTGTTGCATTAATATCATAATAAAATAATATTCCCTCTGTCGCTGTCTGGTTTTCAAGAGCAGGGTCAAAGTAAGGGGGGTCATTCACCTCAATTACCTCAAGCCAGAAGGTTTTTGAGTCGTATGCTCCGTCCCCATCAGTTGCATTAACCTGTATATAATGTAGCCCTGTTTCAGTGAAGTCAGGGGTAAAGCTTATCAATCCTGATAAAATTCCTATTGTGAACATTGTGCTGTTGTCAGTGAAGTTCAGCCTGTCGCCATCAGGGTCAGATGCATTTATTGTCAGATTAAACTGAATATCCTCTGTTGCGGTCTGGTTTCCGATTTCATCAATTGTTGGCGCCCTGTTTGGAGTGACCTCAAACAAAACAACCTCATAGTCTGTTTTTGGGACAGCCGCATTATCAGTTACAGATATATTCACTGAATGATTGCCAAAATCTTCATCTCGAGGAGTAAACTCAATCATTCCAGTCTGCCAGTGTATATCAAACAGGCTTGTGTTATCAGAAAACATCAGAGTATCTTCGGAATCAGGGTCAGACGCATTTACCTTTAAGCTGAATGTATGGTTTATTTTTGCAATTCTTGGGCCTATGTAATCCAACACAGGAGGATTGTTTACATCAATCACCTCAAGCACAAAGGTTGTTGAATCTGTTGCACCCCTTGCATCAGTTACTGTAACAAGAATTGTGTGGTTTCCACTATCCTCATCAAGTGGGGTAAAGCTGAAATTTGCAGCTGTTGCATTAGTTGAAACAGGATTTAGCATTTTGCTGTAATTAGTTGAGAATGTAAGGCTGTCGCCGTCAGCATCAGAGCCTGTTACTGTCAATTCAAACAGGCTGTTTTCCTCCACACTTTGGTTATTTATTGGGTCTATTACAGGGGCGCTATTGTTGACCACTGCCAGGTTCATCAATGTTGAAACATTGAAAATGCCGTCGCTAACTGTTATGTTGATTGAATAATTTTTTATATGGTCTGGTTCTGGTGTGAAGCTTATCAATCCTGTTAAAGAATCAATGTTGAAAATGCTTGAATTGTCATAGTATGTAAGCACATCTTCATCAGGATCAGATGCATTTACCTGGTAATTAAACTCAACATAGCAGTACGCCTGCTGGTCAGGTATTGGCTGTATTGTTGGTGGGTCTGGAACATTTGTTACATTTAATGTGAAATTATTGCTGTCTGCTGTTGTATAGCCATCATTAACTGTAAGGAATACTTCCTCTGTTCCAAACCAGTCTGCTGCAGGATAAAAGCTTACCCAATAGGGAGCAGAGGCGCCGATAGTTATTGTTATATTTGTGTTGCCTGTTGATGAAAAAGCCATATTATCTCCGCATTCCACATAATCAGGGTCATCAAAATAATTATCCAGGCTTATGTTGTTGATTAAATCAGTGTCTTCATCCCAGGTTATGTTTTCTATTGTTTTATTCCATGTTGGGAGCCTGTTCACATTGGTTATGCTTAAGTTCCATGTCACGCTATCGCTTTCGCCCTCTAAATCAGTAACTTTAAGAGTTATATTCCTATAGCGCGGCTCGCAAAATCCTGTTGTTAAGCTCCAAGAGCCGCTTGTTTCATTAAAATTTGTTGCATTAACAACCCCATCAACAATCCATGTTGTGGTTAAAACATCGCCATAAGGGATGTCAGGGTCTGATGCATTATATTCAAATGAGAAGCCAATAGTATTATTCTCTGTTGTTTCAGGTGTTAGGCTTTCTGGAGTCCAGTTTATTATATGAGGGGGGTCATTTACATTAGCAACACTAAAGACAACATTCTTTGTTACAGGGTCATTAATCCCGTCTTCAATACTAATGCCTACTGTATGGTTGCCTACATCATCATTTGTCGGGGTAAAGGAAATAAAGCCAGTGCCATTCATGCTAAAAACAAGCCAGTTGACCTCAGGAGCCTTGGAATTATCTGTAAATATGATTGTATCATTATCTGGGTCAGTTGCATTTATCTGGACCTCAAAAACCTGGTCTTGTGTTAAATTAAACCTTGAGGGAGGGGGGTCGTCAAAATAAGGAGGGCTGTTTGCAAAGCCTGTAACAAAGCCAGTTATGCTTGAGTTTAGGAAAAAATTTGCAAGATTAGTTGTGCTTTTGCCAATTCCCTGGATAAAATGCCCGGGCCCTTCCTCATTTATCAGGGCAATTGAGTATATAACGCTGATTACCAAAAACATAAGCATTATAGACTTTAACTGCTTTCTGCTTATCACTCTTTTTTTCATATTCATTTTTATATATTTAAGTTTTTTTGACCTTATCCAGCTCTTTTTCCTTTATTTTATCATATAGCCATACAATCCTTTTATAGATTTTCCTTTTTTCCTTAACAGGCAGCTCTTTGTAAAGCTCCCTTACCCTAATATAAGCAAGCTTGGCAGAATCAATATCTGATTCTCTTATTGAGTTTTTTGCTTTAATTAAGTCCTTGTATATCTCAAGGATTAACCTGGATTCCTTTTTGATTTTTTGCTTTTCTCTTAATCCCTTTTTCTTAATTTCCCTTTTTTCTGTTTTCCCTTCAATATATTCCTCTGAGCCAAACTTGACTATAATCCTTGCCTCATTAATCAGCTCCCTTAACTCCTTCTTTTTCATCCTGTAGCCCTTGTAGCTTACCTCAGATATTTTTTTGAAGAATGTTATGAGCATTATCCTTAATGCCACTGAAACCTTGTGTTTTTCTATTTCCTTGCATAATTCCTCGTGTGTAAACTCATATTCTATCTTCAGCAAGCTACTCAGGAAATCCCTGATTATTCTGACAAATTCCCTTGAAAGCTCTTCTACGCTCTTCTTATCAATGTCCTTTTCAAGCTTGTCTAATCTTGCTAGTATTGATTCCCTTACTTTTAATTCCTCTGGCACAATCTTTTTCTTTTTCTTAAATAATGCAGCTAAAGGCATAAATTTCATAAGTATCTTTGCGATGAAAGGCTGATAATACTTATGATATCTAACTATAACAAATACTATTGCTAAAATAAGCAGTATTATTAGTAGTATGGTTGGCCATACAGCTCTTCTGATAACAGCTGGTATTTCTATTTCAGCGCATGCAGGGCATGGCCCTCCGCAGTCAACACCTTCCTCGCATAAAACAGAGCCGTCAGGCAT
>CAYOHL010000019.1:0-5062 GCA_964403775.1 uncultured Methanosarcinales archaeon | reverse complement strand
CATTCCCTGCTTTCAAATGGCCTCTGAAACTCTGTTCCGCAATCAGCAAGGTCAATGCAGGTTCTTACTTCTATCCCTGATGGAAGGCAGTTGCTCCATTCACTGCACTCCCATAATTCCTCGCAGATTATTCTTATTCCTCCACCCCCTCCTGCAGAAGGCGGCGTAGGAACAGGCCTTGGGACATGTATCACAAACAAATAAACTATATTGCTTTCTGCCCTGGCATTATGAGGGTCATATGCATAAAACTTTACTGTCCTGTTGCCATAGAAATTTGCATCAGGAGTGTATGTAATAACATGTGTTATATTATCTATTGAAACATCAATATTTGGGACTCCTGTACTGGTGTATGTTAATGTTTCTCCATCAGGCTCCAGGAAATAGTCATCAAGGTCGCGGCCTGTAAGAATTGTGTTTTCATTCCATGTTTCATTCGGCATGTTTGATATCAATACAGGAGCCCTGTTGGTTATAGTAAAATTGTTTGTCTTGCTTATGGTTCCTAAAGGATAATGGCTGTCAAGGAGGAACATGGAAGCATTGCAAAAAACAAGGTAATCAAAAGTTCCAACTGAGCTAAAAGACCTGCTGTATTCATACAGCAAAGAGCTGTGGTTAAAATTCATATCAGCAGGAGAGGTATAGCTTCCTGTCAGGTTAAACCTGATATTGCAGTATACTGATGTTCCATTAATGGGATTACTATAAGCGCTGTCGCTAAAGTTAGCAAAAAACATTATATCTTGATTTACGTATTTTGCAGTATCTTCTGTCTGGTCCCATATCTCCAGCCTCATGGTTGCATTTTCAGCAGCAGAATATGCATTGTCAAAATTTGTTACGCTAAATGTTAAATTGCCATTGGAGTAACTTATTATTGTGCATTGAGAGCTTGAGCAATTTTCACCATCTGCTAAGACAATTGGCTGTATAAAGCTCAAGTTATATAATGTTAAGATTGCTGATCTGCTTAAGCATGGCAGTGCACTAATGGATGCATTAAGGCTTAAATAGTTATAGGATATATTAATGTATGAGTCAAGGTCAGCATCATCAAAGTTGATTGTTTGATCAGAGAAATTTATTAATCCTTTGTCTGGAGTGCCAATTGTTGCATTTTCTATTGCTGTCCAATCTCCTAAGATTAATGGATTTGCAAATTCTGAAAAATTAGTTGTTAGATTATTTTTGAAATTATCCCATCTTGGCTCAACATCAATATTGTTGATTGAGAAATAAGAGTCAGAGCCGTCGCTGCCGAAAATTCCTTCGCATACAGAGTTGTTGCTATAGGCTTTGGCAAATATCTTATAGTTGCAGTTCCCATCGGCCGCTGTTGTTGTGTCCCAGCTGTGGTTATAGTATATATCGCTTTCATCAGCATCAGTTCCAATAAGGTGCTCAAAATCAGCATAACTAAAAGTTACATTGATATCTTCATCTTCCTCTGCTTTTGTTGCGCTTGCATTAACAACTATTATTCCGTTTACAACCTCCCCTCCATTAGGGTAAATAATATATACATTTGGAGGGGTTTTTCCCAAGCAAAAACGAATTGTGGCTGTGTCCAGAGCACTGCCTGTTATTTTAAATGCAGCAAAGGGAGCTTCTGTATTTTTATAAATAATCCAGTTAAAAAATACAGATGTAAGCATAAATAATATTGCTAATAAGGCAACTATATTATTTGAAAGATGCCTTTTGCTCTTTATTTCTATCCAGCCATTTTCTCTTTCCTTTTTTTTTGTTTTATCCCCTTTCATTTATCCTCATGAATTTTTGGATAGAGTATCTGACATGCCATGTTTCAAAAAACTCTTTCAGCTCATCCAGCATATTTATTGGAATCAGGACATTGTTTCTTCCGACAGCACTCCCTTTTAATGAGTCCAGAAAACCTTTCTGGCCTTTCCTTCCCTTAAGCGCATAGCCAAAAAGGGTTTTTCTAGAATGGTTAAGTATCTTTAAATCATATGTTAATAAGACAATGGTTTCTACATTAAGCATTTTACTGACAAGCTTATTATTTTTTATGCTGAATCCGTTCTGGACTAAATCCAGAAAAAGCGGGCCTTTAAGCAGGTCATCAGCAGGAAGAGGAATGATATTTGCTTTCACATTTTTTTTATTGAAGATGCTATTTATTTTTAGAATTATATTCTTGTTATAGCTGCTGCCTCCCCGGAAAACTATTGCCAAACTAATATTGCTGGTCTTTTCTTTTCCAGCACACCCCAGCGGAACTACGTCAATAACCTCTTTTTCCCTGCAGATTTCCCTTAACTTCTTTATCTCTTTCTTGATCTCTAGAAACATCTCTTGTTTATTATCAACATAACTAATATATAAACCTTTTGTTGTTGATTATCAACTAGGTTTATTAGAACTAAAAAACCTAATAGAACATTCAAATAATTCTTTTAAATACAAACTTTGCCCTGCCTGTATAGTTGCCATGGGCTGCATCTTCCGGGGCAGAGGCTGAGAATGACAGCTTTTTTTCCTCGCCTGGCTTTAGGACAAAATAATTTTCTGACACAGAAACCCACTCTGCAAAGCTGCCGTAAAAATTAATATATGCCCTTAAGGGGTAATCTTTTTTGTTTGATACAAAAACATATCTTGTGCATGAGCTGCCTGCAGGCGTAATCATACCAAAAGTCAATTTTTCAGTATCTACATCAATGCCAGTCCTGTTTCCTACTATCAGGGCCATATTGAACTCCTTCACATCATCTATCACATAAAATGAGTAAAAAAGAATTGTTGCTGTTGCGCTTATTAATGCAATAACAAACAACAAAAAAACAAGGTGTTTAGTTTTCACTCTAATCACTTCTTTCCTGTCCTTTGCTTTCCTTTATTCCTTCCTTTTTTAGTAATCCAAATAATGTCAATAATGATGAGCAGGATAATAATCAGTATTAGTATAGTTGTTGTGCTAAGGCTTATTAAGCCGGGCCTTTCAACCAGTGCCTCTTTTTTCTCAACAACACTAACCTTTCCTGTTTCCACTGTTGTCTTGCCCTCATAATAAACAGTTATCTCAGCATCATAAGAGCCAGCTTCAACATTATTTGTGTCCCAGTAAGCTGTTATCACTCCCCTATCCCAAGGGGCTAAATCTATGCCAGGTGTTTTTATAACCCCATCATTTACCTTTATCCCCCCATACACATTTTCAATCTTGTTGCCCCAGTCGCTCTCAATCTCAACATCAAACCTGTTTATTTTGTCTTTTTCAAACTCTTTTGTATAGTTAACTACTTTAATATTAAGTTTTCCTATCTTGAATTTTTTCTCATCTTCTTTTGTTTTGCCGTCATAGTCTAGGATGGCAAAAGCCCTGTATGTTCCTGCACCATAGCCAGTTGTGCTGAGCTGTGCATGCAGGTTTTCCTCTGTATTGGACTTCAACGGCTTCTCATCTGTATAAACAGTGGCAAGCTTTTCATTATCCGGGCTGTAAACATTTATTGCTGCCTTTATGCTGTTTATGTCCTCTTCCCCAAAGCTTTTCACATTAACAGCAAAATTAACAGGCTCATTGAGGTTTACATCTGGCGCACTAAGGCTCATCTCAACATATTTTCCAGGGTTAAGAACATGTATAAGGACATAAACCATGGCATTGCATGATGTTCCAATGTTCCCTTTTATTTTTAACCCACTAATTACCTCTTCTGCTGTAATCCAGACCTTGTGGTGCCCTGGCTTTTCAACCTTTTCTGGCAGTTTGATTATAACCTTAAATATCCTGTCAGTGCTATTAGAGCTGATAAAAGTCTTGCTTAATGTCACATATTCTGATAGATATCCTGAAACAGACAGCTTGATATCCATATTAGATGGTGTAATTGCAAAATTAAATGTTTTTTCAAGCCCTGGCTTGAAGTCTATTCCAATATCACTAGGGAAATATATGCCTACTGCATAACTTGGCTTGATAAGAATAAGAGCAAAAACTGACATAAAAATCAATAATATTGTTCTTTCAATTAGCTTAATCATCATTAACCATTATAAAGGATATTGTATAAAAAAGAAAAAAATATTTTAAATTGCCGCAGCTGTTGCAGTCATCACATTTGTCTTGGCCCCAGGCAATGCATCGCTTGGTATTTGAACAAGCACATCAAACTTTAATGTGTCTGACTCATCCTTAGCAAGGAATCCGCCGTCTGTGCTGTTGCATACAATTAATGCTGTTGTTGCGCAGGTTTGCCAAGCACCAGGTGTTAATGCCATACCTGGACATGAGCTTGGTTCAAGGTTGCTAACATTCCATTTACACACAGGGCTTGATCCTGTAATAAAAGTAGATGCATCTTTTTCCATGGTTATATTAAGGGTTACATTCCTGTTTCCAATATTTTCTAAAACAAGGCCTGCTGTTTGTGGAGTAAAATCTGTGCAGTTTGCGCCTATGGATGCATCATAACTGTTTAGCACACAAAAATCTGTACCAATTGCAACTGTGCCTGAGCCCCAGTTAATGGTATCTGTTGTAAAATTAACCTGCACCAATGCTGTTATCTCAAGCTGGACAATAGCCTCTTCTGCTGCACCATAAAAGCCGGTTATCATCGGCACTTTTATTCTAGCCAGCCTGTTTAAGCTGATTAATGTCCCTCCTAAAGAAATTACTATTGCTGCAATCAGCAAAATTGCCAATGTTTTATTTGATATTTCCTCCATTTTATCCTCCTTATTTTATTTCAAACCTGATATTTGCGCTGTCTTCCTTTGTTTCCTTTGGTCCCTCTAAAATCAGCCCGACATTCCCCTCTGATGTTGGAACTGCTCTTTCGACAGCGAGGGGAGCTTCTCTTGCATTAATAGATTCCAGCACAGTCCATGTGCCTATTACTGAAACAAGGATTGTAAGAACAAGCAAAACAGCGATTGTTGCTTTTGGGATATCCTTTGCCATTTAAAGCCTCTTTTAAATTAATTATACCTAATATGCATACTACTATATACATATATATATATATCTTTTGTTTTTTTAAGATTTTTTAATCTTTTTTATTTTTTATTTCTTGCGTATTTATAT
>CAYOHL010000018.1:9087-15206 GCA_964403775.1 uncultured Methanosarcinales archaeon | reverse complement strand
GAAAGTGGGTTTACAAGGAGATACAATCCTTATACAACCTGATAAAAACCAAAGGTGTACAAGAGAAAAAATATTAATTTTTATTTTTTTAACTTTTTATAATAACCCTCTAGTCCAACTCATACGCCCATCTAGTATAATATTCAGCTTTTAGTTCTTTTCCACCTTTTAATAACTTTACATTTTCTGCAGAATACCCTATATCATGGGCTTCTTTTACCAGCTGGGCAAGAGTCCCAGTACTTTTTTAATAGATTCCATAGCTATAAGAAAATTTTCCCCTTTTTAATTCTTTCTATTTGTAACCATTATATAATAGTGATTTACAACCTGCTCTTCCTGTAATCCTGAATAACCTTGGCTAATAAATTAACCTTACCTTTTTCTCTTTCAAAACCTTTCCTGTCAATAATAGCAAAAAGCCTGCTTTCGGTTATTTTTAAATTAGTGCTATCAATAAAATCAAGGTTTTCCCTTAGCCCCCTATTTACTTTTTTCTTGGAAACAACTGCATCAACCCTGTTTTTCAGGGCATTAATTGTTTTCTCACTAAATATATTTGGATTATCAACAAGCAAAACATTCCCTTTCTTGATGTTTAATACATTATTTTTTGTTAAAAACTCATTATAGCCAAGGTTATCAAGCTTTTTAGCCAAAACATTATTTTCAATGTTTAGTATCATGCTGTTAAGGTTCTTAATCTCATCATTCAGTTCATTTATTTTTTTGTCCTTTTCATTCAGCTCCCTATCAAGCGAGATAATCCTTTTTTCCTTAAAGCCAAGAAGCTCCCTTGCTTTTTTATCAGGAACAAGACTCTCTGCTTTTTTTATTAGGATTCTCTGCCTTTCCTGCATCCTCTTAAGCTTTTTCTTTAATCCAGCATTCTGCCTTCTTATCATAAGGTTTGCATTTTCAAGGCTCTTTAGTTTTTTATTCAGCAGGAAACTTATTTTTTCTTCCACACCTTTTTCTTTTATAATCTCTCTTACAGGCACTATTTTTCCTTCAACTGGTTTTTCAACAAGCTTTAGAGAATCCTTTATGGACAACCCTTTTGTCAAGACAATCTTTTTTATCTTATTTGAGAGATATGCCTTATTGTTTTTCTTCAAAAAAATATCTATTTTTTTAAATAAAGGGTAAAACTCCTTATAGGCAAATATTGCTGAAGCTAATGAATCTGCCTCATGGCTATTCCTTGTTTTTATTTTGTTTATCAGCTCTTTTTTTTCACTAACCAAGATATCCTGCCTTGGTTTAACAATCCTTGCACCTGTCTTTACTGCAAAATTTTCAATTAATTTTGGGCAGTTTTTTTTATCTGTCCCAACCAAGACAATATCCCCATAAGGCATTATTGTTGAGATCAATGCGCTCAAGCCGAGGTTTTTATAGGAAGCTGTTTTTAAGAGATTGCCATCAACATCCATTATAGAAAAAGCAGTTGTTGTGCCAGGGTCTATTCCAACAATAATTAAGGGATTTTCCATCTATTAAGAATATAGCCCCCTTGTTTAAAAGCTTTTTTATATTCTATATATTTTATTGGTTATATCCAACAATAAGAATCTATTTAAAGTATTAGAACTCTAAAGTTACAATGAAAAAGAAAAAGATATATTTGGCAGGAAGCTTTTTTGATTTCAGGGATAAAATTATTTCTGAACTTGGTTATAAGTATGACTTTGCTGATCCAAGAAAGAACAGGCAGCATTCAATAGCTACCCTTGTTGTAGATGATATGGACCAAGCAAAGGAATGCCCTATCATGCTTGCCTGCTTTCCCAAAGGAAATTCAAGAGGCACAATGACTTATGGAGAAATAGGTGGTTCAAGAGCAGAGGGAAATTATATAATAATTGCAGATGAAACAGAAAAAAGAGATAATTTTTTAGATAGCATTTCAGATTATAATCTAGATAGCATAGGAGATGCAATTAATTTTTTAAAAAATAATAATCCTAAAAGGGACCCTTTAAGAGCAATAACAAAAAAACAGGATAAAGACAATAAACTTAGGATATTCCTTGCAACAAATATCAACTACTTTATGGATATAGAAAAAGTTTATCAAAATGATGAAAATAAGATTCTTATGTATGGGGATTTTGGAGATTTAAAAGATTTTGGTAGTGCAGATTTGACAGTTGCCCATTTTCCAGAAGGAAAAGACAGAGATAGAAAAGCCATTTTCTTTATGGGTTTGTCTTATGCACTGGAAATCCCAAGCATTGTTATTGATGAAAATAAGGTTCTTTACCCCCCTTTGGAAGGTTTAGCAAAAAGAAATTTTCCTTATAAACCTGCTGGTTTGGATTATTTGGTGAATCTTAAGTCACTGGAAATAGAAAAGGAATCAAAAGTATATTATGGAGTTTCTAATAAGTATAATATTTTAAAGCCTTAATCAGAATCTAATTTTTTGCTTAATATTATTATGTTGCCTCTGCCTTTTTTAATCCGCTTTACAATGCCTTTGTCCTCTAATTCGCTAATCATCAGGCTTACCTTTGCCTCTGACAGAGGTATCTGCTTTCTTATCTCTTTCTGAGTTACCCTTCCTTTGCTGTCTTTAATAATTTTGATTATCCCATCCAGGCTTTCAGGAGATTCAACATCCTTTTCTTCCTTTTTTGCTACAGCAAAACTTTCAGAACCCTCCTCTTTTTTCTCTTGAATATGTTCTTTTTTCCTGGTTTTTTTTAATATATAAAAAACAAGTAGGATAGATACTATAAAAACAGATCCAATGATTACAAAAAGAAGAATTCCTTGTTTTTCATTAGAATCATTTTCTGGTTCCCCCAGTGTTTCATTTGCTAATCTTTCTTCCTCCTCAGGGCTGGGGTACATTACAATGTCATGTACAAACCTTCCCTCATCCTTAACAACTATTTTTTCTTCAGCAATATACTTTACCCTTCCATACTGCTCATATTTTGCTTTGATAGTATACTGCCCGACCAGCAGAAAAAAAGAGTAGGTTCCATCAGTAGAGACCTGATACTGCCTTGGCGATGAATCAACCTCTACCTCAACCCTGCCTTTCATCAGATTCAGGTTAGGGTCATAGATATTTCCATATATAGTGGCAGCATAGCATGTTTGTATTGAGATCAGAAGCATTAATATTACCATTATTTTTTTAATCATGAAACATATGGTTTAGTCTTATTATATAAATATTTCTAATTTTTATATGGCTAAAAAAGACTTTAAAAAGCTAAAAAGAGTTTTATTGGGCTTTATTTGAGAATACACCCTCTTATATACACTCATAAAGTTTTAAATGGTTTCATAAAGCTTTAAATTATTTTTGAGAAAGCATGTTCATAAAAATCTCTACTTAACATTTATAAGTTCAGAGAAGTAAGCTTGATATCTGTTTCTAGAGCTATGATATCATATTTCAGAGATTCTTTATCCTGCTTGTTTAATTTGTTATAAGACTTTTTTACTCTTGATAACTCATATTTTGCTCCTGCTATATCCCCTCTTGTCACATATTCACCAATCTCCTTTATCATAAAGCTTATGTCCTTTTTTTCAATCTTTTTTGTTTCTGTCGTTTTTTTCTTCTTAACTTTTTTAACTGCTTTTGGTTTTTGTTTTTTAATTTCCTTTCTTTTAGTTTGTTCAACTCCTTTTGGTGCTGAAACCTCAACTTTTGTTTCTTCTTTCTCCTCTAATAAATTCTCTTTTACTAATAATTCATACTCTCTTTTCCTTAATTCATTTTCTCTGTCAACAAGTGATTTTTCCTTTGACAATAAATTATCTTTTATATTTTTATTTTCATTGATTAATCTTTCAAGAAATTCATTTTTCTCTGCTATTTTTTCCTCTTTTTTTAGAAACAACTCTGCTTCTTTTTTCAGTATCTCTTTCTTTTTTTCAATGCTTTTCTGCTTTTCCTTAAGCTCATCCAGCTCTTTTTTCATTGCCTCAAATTGTGCTTCTTTTTCATCAATCTCTTTTTTATTTCTCTGTAGCGAGTTTAGCTCTTTCCTTTTATTTTCCAGTTCTTTTTGTTCTTGTTTTAGAATTTTTTCTCTTTTTTCAATAACAGCCCTTTCTCTCTTCATCAATTCCTTTTCCTTTTTCTCAAGCCCTGCTTCTAAAGCAGGAGCCTGCTTTTTAGACAGTTTGTCTAGTTCAGCCTGTTTTTTTCTTAATTCACCAACTCTCTTGGCTATCAGCTTATCCCTCTCTTTAAGCTCGGTTTCAAGCATCTTGACTTTATTTATCATCTCCTTTTCTTTTTCCCTAAACTCAAGATGATTCAGCATATGCTCCTTGTTGCTTGCTTTTTCTACTTTTTCAGCAAGGTCCCTGTCTTTTATAACCTTCTTAATCCAGTCTGCAAAATCATTTTTGCCTTTTTTAACATGATGGTCAAAGGTGTGTTTGTCCATAAACTTAACAGACTCTTTAAGCTCTTTAATGCTTTTAATCCTATGGCCTCCCCTTAAAATAAAATGCTTCTCTGGTTTTATCTCCTCTTCTGTTTTTTTTTCTTGAACCTTTTTTCTCTTAAGGGCATTTTTCACTGATTTTGGCTTTTTTGCAACACCAATCAATTTTTCTTTTTCAGCTGGTTTGGAAATAGAAGGCATTTTAGCCCTAAAATCAGGGAGATCTGGCAGCTCTAGCTCTTTAAGATTTTGTTTAGACATTGGCATATAAACAACATTTTTTTGTTTATTTAAAAATTTTTGCTATACTTCTTGAATAGTAATTTAATTACCTTTAGTTACTAGGTAAAAATCATAAGGTTTTTAAGTTAGCTAAAAGAACCATTTAGCTATATAATTTTGATAGAGGTTGTTAAAATGACTGAAAAAGAACTTATCTGCTCTTCTTGCAATAAAAGAACGACAAATAAAGAAGGAGTGGCAGTATTTAAGTGCCCTAACTGCAGCAAAGCTGAAATAGTGCGCTGTAAGCACTGCAGGGAGATAGCAGCAATGTATACATGCCCTGAATGTGGCTTTACAGGCCCAAACTGAAAATGGCAGATGTAGTAATAACACTGAGAATAATGCCTGAAAGCCCTGAAACCAACTTAAAAGCAATAGAAAAAAAGGCAAAAACATTTGTTTCAGAATATGGCGGCGAGGTTGGAAAGGTAGAGAAAAAACCAGTTGCATTTGGCCTTAAGGCCCTCGAGATAATATTTGTAAGCAATGAAGACCTTGGCAGCACAGATAAACTAGAACAGAATATAGCATCTATTGAAAGTGTCAGTTCTGTTGAGGTTACTGACGTCAGAAGGGCTATTGGCTAATCTTTTTAATTAATTTTATTAATTTTTTTAGTTTTATATTGCTTCTTATTGAATTGGGCCTGATATGAGTTTCAGCAGCTTTGAATCCGGCCTTTTTTATCTCATTAATTAATGAATCTTTTTTTGGCACACTTTTAAGCTTGTTATGTTTTATGACCTTTGTAATATCATAAAAACCGACTTCATTTATTTTCAACTCATTTGTTATTATTTGAATTAGTTTAATTAGTTCCTTGTTGTTAGTTTTTTTGACTTGCTTATTCATTCCATTTGTAATTTTCTTATCCCACAGCTGGCCGAGCCAAACCTTGCCAGCATAATCAAGCTTTGATTTACAAAAAGGGCATTTTTCATCATTAAATATTGTTTTTGCGGTTTTCCTGAAAAGGCAGTTTTTGCAGTGCAAAACATACCCATGATTTTTCATTATTTCATCTGCCTTTTTTTTCCCCTTCTCGCAATAAAAGAAAACCCTGAAGTAATGCTCTCTTGAGTATGAAAATATTGGTGTTAGGGCTTTGTCATGCTGCGATGCAGTTTCCTGGACTTTTTTTATTAGAATCCTTAGTCCAAGCTCGTGGCAGAACTCGTTTTTCAATGGTCTGCTTGAATATTTTCTTAGGCATGAATTTTTATATGTTCCGCATAAAGCTCCTGTGTCGGTTGCTGTTACAGCAAGAATTCCATTGCGTGAAATCCTTTTTATTGCACTATCCAAAAGAAAGTTTGGCGAGCCAAATGGGTCAATATCAATGTAATCAAAGCCCTTTGAATTCAAAAGAAACCCATTTGCATCAAGTTTAAAGATTTTTATTTTATTGCCTGA
>CAYOHL010000018.1:0-9077 GCA_964403775.1 uncultured Methanosarcinales archaeon | reverse complement strand
CTGATTTAATTTTGTTTAGCTTTAAATTAGATTTTATCAGCTTAACAGCTTCATTGCTTCTGTCATTAAATGAAATACTTTTTATCTTGCTTTTCCTCAATTCAAGCAAAAGCCTTATTCCTCTCACTCCAGTTGCAGCCAATGGCAAGGCAATCTGCATATTTTTTTTATCTGTTGAATTTAGAAGAAGAACACTTATATCGCGGTTGAGCTTCATAACAGGGTTATAAAACACAGGCATGTCTTTTGATACTATTTTAGCTGTATATGTCTTAATTCCTGCTTTGCCCTCTTGTATTATTTTCATAGAAAACATAAGAACTAATGCTTAATATAAACCTTTTGGAAAGCTTACTCAAACCCAGATAGGGTTTCCATTATTTCTTTGTTAAAATAACTCTTATAGTAATAACCGTTAGGGTTTTTATATCTTTTTAACTGGTCCTTTGTTCCTATCATAAAGGATGTTGCATGTTTTGCTATTTCATCTTCATAATCTCTTTTACTTTCAGGCCATTCATAACCAGGAAAACCAACCCATCCTGCAAACTCGTGAATTAATGCAGCATTCCATTGCCTTTCAAATTCAGGCATTTTTGGAAAATATTTTCTAATATCCTCACTGATTTTATCACTTTTTTCTTTTTTATAATTCTTGTTAATTTTTTCAATGTCTGCTTCAACATGAACTTTAATCTCATCTTCAATTTTTTTAGAAATACTTTTATCCAATATAAGTATCAAAAGGCCTGCCAATTCATCTAGATTATACTTTTTATAAAGAAATTCTTCAAGACCATTGCCTTTTATTGTTAAGTATCTTTCTGACTGTTTAGCTATATAATCAGCAAGTTTTTTATAATTCTTTCCAAAATCATCTAAATTGGTATCTAATCTTTTATCTTTGTTGAAGAATCCTATTTCCTCATTTCTTACAAGTTGTGCTATATCCCCCATCCTATGATTTATGTATTTGAAGTTTATATAATTTTGGTTTATTACTCCTTTTTGGAAAGCTTTAAAAGTAATATTATTTTCTCTTAATAACATGAAGCTAATAAGATCGCCTGTATGCACTGTTGTGGGCCATGTTGACCATGGAAAGTCAAGCCTGCTTGATTATATCAGGCACAGCCATATTGTTAAGGATGAGGCAGGGGCAATAACACAGGCAATAGGTGCTTCTTTAATACCCCTTGACACTATCAAAAAAGTATGCGGGCAACTGCTCGATTCATTAAAAATAAAATTCACAATTCCAGGGCTATTGTTTATAGACACTCCTGGCCATGCTGCATTCACAAACCTGAGAAAAAGAGGAGGAAGCCTTGCAGACATAGCAGTCCTTGTTATAGACATAAATGAAGGCTTTAAGCCCCAGACAGCTGAGGCAGTTGAGATATTAAAGCAGGGGAAAACACCTTTTATTGTTGCAGCAAACAAAATAGACTTACTGCCTGGATGGAACTCAACCAATGGCAATTTATTGAAATCCATTTCTGGCCAGAGCCCTGACACGCAAAAGAGAATTGACACAAGGCTTTACGAGCTTGTTGGAAAACTGCATGAGTTTGGTTTTGCAAGCGAGCGCTTTGACAGGGTTTCAGATTACACAAAGGAGATTGCAATAATCCCTGTTTCATCAAAAACAGGAGAGGGAATTCCAGAGCTGTTAATGGTCTTAACAGGGCTTGCACAGAAATATCTTGAAGGCCGCCTTGAGTGCGATATTGACAGGCCGGCAAAAGGGACTGTACTAGAGGTTAAAGAGGGAAAGGGCCTTGGCGTGGCACTTGACGCCATAATATATGACGGCACATTAAAAAAAGATGATATCATTGTTATTGGAGGCATAAAAGAGCCAGTTGCAACAAAAGTAAGGGCATTGTTTGAGCCAATGCCATTGTCAGAGATAAGAGACAAGAAAACCAGGTTTAAACAGGTTAATAAAGTATGTGCTGCCAGATGCCTGAGAATATCTGCCCCTGAAACAGAGGATGTTGTTGCAGGAATGCCTTTAATGTCCAGCTCAAAAGATTCCCTTGAGGAAACAAAACAGGAAATCCAGAAATTAGTTTCTGAAGTTATAATAAAAAAAGATATACAGGGAATTATCCTAAAGGCAGATTCACTTGGCTCTCTTGAGGCATTGATAAAAATATTCAGGGAAAAAAACATCAAGATAAGGGGGGCATCAATCGGCAACATATCCAAAAAAGATATAGCAGAGGCAGAGAGCAGCTATGAGAAAGACCCATTAAAAGCAGCTGTTATTGGCTTTAATGTATCCTTGAATAATGATGCAAAATCAGAGAAGGTAAAGGTTTTTACAGCTGATATAATCTACAAGCTTATTGAAGACTTTGAAAAATGGGTTGATGGGGAGAAAAAAAGGCTTGAGGCAGCTGAGATAGAAATGCTTGTAAGGCCGTGCAAAATCAAGATAATGCCTGGCTATGTCTTCAGGCAGAATAATCCAGCTGTTGTCGGGGTTGAGGTTCTTGAGGGAAAAATAAAGACCAATATAAAGTTAATGAAAAACATTGTTCCATTAACCACAATAAAGAGCATAGAGTCTGAAAAGAAAAATGTTTCAGAGGCTGAAAAGGGCAAGCAGGTTGCAATTTCGCTTGATAAGGTTACAATCGGAAGGCAGATTAGTGAAGGCGATGTTTTATATTCAGTAATTCCAGAGAATGATTTCAGAAAACTAAAGCAATTAAAAAAATACCTTACACCAGGAGAAATAGTGATTCTAAAGGAGATTGCAGAGATGATGAGAAAGGAGAATGAGATATGGGGAATCTAAATGCTTGAGCTTAAAATCCTCAGCAGGAAGAAAATAAAAGAAATAACCTCTGCTATAAAGAAACAATGGGGCGCTGATTTTAACCCTGATTTGGTTTTTCTTATGAATAACCAGGGAAAAATATTTCTTGTTAACAAAGAAGCTTTTAATTTGCCTCTTGAGAAGCTGAAGATTAACTCAATCGGATTGTATTTTGGAGAGCTTAAAAACAATGATTTAAGACTAAGCATAGAGGGCTCGCAGATGATTGGTGATAAGGCCAAAAAGAATTTTGTTGAGCTAACTAAACAACAGGCCATGCAGTGGCTGAAGGGCCAGGATATAGAAATAAAGGGCAATTACACTGGCTTTGTGATATTAAGGCAGAATAATGACTTTTTGGGCACAGGCAAGTACAAGCATGGAAAAGTGCTTAATTTTGTTCCAAAGGCCCGCAGGTTTAAATACAACCTTAAAACAGAATAAAATAAAGTATAAATATTACTTATTAGTAGTAAAAATAGAAACATTTATAAAGAAATAA
Source organism: uncultured Methanosarcinales archaeon (assembly GCA_964403775.1). Lineage (GTDB taxonomy): Archaea > Nanobdellota > Nanobdellia > Woesearchaeales > CG1-02-33-12 > CG1-02-33-12. Next base: position 5,745 of record CAYOHL010000018.1, on the reverse strand, counting down.
TATATTTATTAGATCAAAATGCTGGCTTTCCCGCAAAATTACAGAGAAAAAATAGAGCTGGTTAACTATCTTAATAATCTCAAGGCTGGCTTCAAATCTGACCTAAACAAAATCATAGATTTTCCTCTGTCAGAGCACCTTAAAAAGGACAAAAACCTGGAAAAAATAATTAATTCTGCCAAGAAAAAATATGAGGAAATATCCATTAATGACAGGTTTTTGCTTTCTTGGTTTATGGACTTCACTCATGAGAGCCTCCTATACAACCAAGGGTTAAATCTAAGGCTTAATCCAGAATTTGTTATTGAGTGCGATATCATCAGACCAAACAGCATCATAAACCAGAAAATAGAATTGAAAATTGACGATAAGCTGAAAAAAGAAATGGAAGAAACAACTGATTTTAAGTTTACAGAAAACCGGATTAGAAAGCAGCAAAATCTTACAAAAGAATATATAGAGGAAAATGGCATTGAGATTAAGATAAAAAAATCATACATAAGGGAAATTTTAGATTATTTCCATAAAGATAAGGCAAAGAGCATTATTTCAGAAATTCAGGCAAGGCTGAAACACTGGGATAGCCTAAGCCAGAAAGCATTTATTTTAATTTGTGAGCAATACTTAAACAAAAAAATAAGGGCAGAAGCTGATAAGATTAAGACTAACTACAAGGAGATAGATGAGATTGCAGACAGGAAAGCAGTTAGAATCATAGCCAAACAAAGGAATGACATAATCCCAACAATAAGAAAAATTGCCGAGTCATGCGGCCAGAAGCTAGACAAAAATTATATGGTTATTCCTGTTGCAACTTACAGAAAAGATGATAAATACTGGTACTTTATTAAACAGACCAAGCCTTACTTAAACATTGGCAATATTTCTTCTGCTAAAAGCAATTACTACCAAACATACCATATCATAGGGGACTTTTTTGGGGAGCCAATTGAAACCCAGGTAAGAAGCAAGGACATGCACGAAACTGCAGAAAAAAAATCTGCAGACTGGGCCACCTACAAAAAAAAGAACAGGCAGATTATAGAAAATATCCTTGAAGAAAGGCCTGAGTCACGTTGTATCCTTAACCTGTTTCAGGATATCTTCAAGGGAATTGAGTGAACTTATTATGCAATTTTAACAATGCCAAAATGTTTTTAATTAAATTATGTCTTCTATGGGTGTTTTTGGCTTCTTAGCAGGTTTTTTCTCTTTTTTAATCTCTTTTGTGAGGTCAACTCCAAGATCTTGCAGTGACTTTACATGCATCTGCATAAGCTGCTCAACAATGCCCACTATCTTGGTCATTTCCTGCCTTTCCTTTGCCAAGGTTGTTAATGCCCCTTTATGAAAACCAATCATCTCTTCTTTGCTTGCTTTTTTTCCCATAACTATCACCAATATGTAGTTTTTATTACTTATATTTATTCTTTTGGGATTTTCAGCCAAAAAAAGGCATATTTTTAAACTTCTGGATTTTTGGTAAAGGCATGGAAATGCAGGGAATAGTTAGAGATGGAAAATTGATTAGCCAAGATGAATGGAATAAACACATCAATGGCCTAAAGACAGATAAAACAGAAAAAGGTAAGGAAAGGTGCAAAAATCTTGTGATGAAAAGCCTCATAAGATCAATTAAAAAGAGAGCATCAACTCTGGTTGAATTTGGAATTCTTTTCTCTGCAGGCATAGACTCACTAATAATTGCATTATTATGCAAACAGCTTGGATATAATTTTAAATGCTATGCAGTTGGCATGGAGAACTCCGAAGATATTGAATACGCGAAAAAGGTTGCAGATTCAATTAATATTAACCTTAAAACAAAAACAATAAAAATAGATGAGGTTGAAAAGCTGTTAAGAAAAGTCATTAAGATAACTGAAAAAGGAGATGTTGTTAATGCAGGGGTTGGATGCGTGGTTTATGCGGCCATAGAGCTTGCAAAAAAAGATAATGCTTTTTTTGTTTTAACAGGAATTGGCGCTGACGAGCTTTTTGCCGGCTATGCAAGATTTGAAAAATCTAAAGACATAAAAAAAGAGTGCATTTCAAGCATCAAAAACATCTATAAAGACATGGAAAGGGATTTTCTTATAGCAAAAGAGATGAAGGCAAGCATTTTAACTCCTTTTATGGATGAAGGTGTAATAAAAGCAGCTATGCAAATCCCTCCAGGATACAAGATAAAAAACAATGTAAGAAAATACATACTAAGGGAGATTGCAGTTGATTTAGGGCTTCCAAGAGAGTTTGCATTCAGGAAAAAAATAGCTGCACAGTATGGCTCAAGAGTTGATAAGGCAATATCAAAATTAGCAAAAAAAAATAATTTTAAATACAAAAAGGATTACCTGAAGAGCTTATCCCAAATGGAGCTCAACAATATCTCTGTCTGAAAGCTTGTGTTTTAGCCTAAGAACCTGCCCATCAAACTTTGCAGAATTGCCCCAAACCCGGGCATATTTGAATTTTGCTATAAAATCCTGGTGTAATCTGCTGCATACGTCCCTTATTGTGCAATCCCTATTCATTACTAAAGGAATCTCTAAATCTGCCCTTTTCCCTGCTTCTTTTAAGTATATACTGATAAGTTCAAGCCCTTTGTATATTCTTTCTTTAAGCTCATCAGTATAATCCTCTTTCTTGGCGCATATAAACAATGCATCAGGAAACTTTTTTTTGGCATCAGCAATCTGCTCATGAGTTGCTAAATCAATCTTATTTACAATAACAATGCCTGGGAGATATTTCCTGTTTCCCTCAATGCAGTCAATTAACTGGTCTGCATTTATTGGGGTTCTTATAATGATTTCTGCATTTGATATTGAGAATTCCTTTAGTATGCCCTTTATTGTTTCATCATCTAAATTTGGCAAATAGACGGTTTTGCCTATTTGTATCCCTCCGCGCGGTTTCTTTTTTATTTTTACATCAGGCTTTTCTTGGTTTAGGCGTATTCCTGCTTCATAAAGCTCTTTGCATAAAACATTATATGCATTAAGCTGATTTATGTCTAATAGAATAATGGCTAAATCGCAGCTGCGCATTACTGCAAGCACCTCTTTTCCTCTGCCTCGGCCAGATGCTGCCCCAGAAACAACACCAGGAACATCAAGAATCTGGATTTTTGCATGCTTGTAATCCATTATTCCAGGTACCACATTAAGTGTTGTAAAATCATATGTCCCTGTTGTCGAACTAGCGTTTGTAATGCTGTTCAGCAGGGTTGATTTTCCTACTGATGGAAATCCCAGAATAATAACTGTTCCATCACCTGTTTTTCTTATTGAATACCCCTCTCTTTTTCCTTTTGATGCTGAGCGTGCAAGCTCCTTTTTCTTCAGGTTAGCTATCCTTGCCTTTATCAGGCCAATAGCATGCTCTGTCCTCTTGTTGTATTTTGTTGTTGATAACTCGTGCTCAAGCTCTTTTATTTTGTCATAGTTGGTTTTCTTTTCAGGCCTTTCATCTGGTTTGATATATCTTGTTTTCTTTTTATGTGCCATATTCCATTAAAAAATAAAGCCTATTTATATTATTTTCTAACTGGTTTTTTCATAAAAAATCATAAGTTTTTTAAAGAAATAGCCTCTGAAGCATGCCATGGACCCCATAAATAATGCATCTGCTATTACTCAATCCATAAATTTTTTGCCTGAAATATTATCCAGTGTTTTTACCAAGCTGGTTGTTGCAGTAATAATAGTGCTCATAGGTCTTGTACTGGGAAAGATTCTTGGCAAGTTTGTCCAGAAAGCACTTCATGAGATTGAGTTAAATAAAATTTTGAAAAATGCAGCTGGAATAAAAATTTCTATAGAAGAGATAATCTCTGCATTTGTTACTTACTTTATTTATTTTATATTTATTATGATGGCACTAAACCAGCTTGGTATTACAACTGTTGTTCTGCATATGATATCAGGAGCCATACTAATCATAATAATAATCTCAATTCTGCTTTCAATAAAAGACTTTATGCCAAATGTGTTTGCTGGGCTATTTATCCATCAGAAAAGATTTATTAAAGAGGGGGATGTCCTTAAAGTTGATAATACTGAGGGAAGGGTTATTCATATAAACCTTGTTGAAACAAAGATAGAAACAAAAAAGGGCGATATAATCTATATTCCAAATTCCTTGCTAACAAAGAAAACAGTTGTGAAGCTTAAAAAGAAAAGGCTCAGCTAGTTTGAATTGTTTCCAGCAAAGATACAATATTCAATATCTGTATTCTTGTGTATGCCTGCATGTTTGTGTCGTCAGATATCTCATCAAGCTCATTCAGGACCTTATTTACCCTTATCGATAGGTCTGAATCATCCTTTAAAATCTCAATCATCTGGTTTATTTTGTTCTTTATGTTTTTAGGGACCGCTAAGTCAGTGCTCAGCTCTGAAAGGGCATCAATAATCTCTTTTATTTTTTCTTCTGACATCTTTAGGATTATTACTCTTTTATTTCTTCGAGAACTTCTTTTTGAATCTTATCTGCCTTTTCCTTGATTTTTTCCTCTTGTTTTTCAAGCATTTTTATCCTTAGCTCAACGGTTTCTTTTTTTGATTTTAGGTCTTTTTCTAGTTCACTTTTTTTTGAGGAAACCATTATGTTGCCTACAATCTTATATGCAGTCTCAGAACCACTCAGCTCTTTTAATGCTGATTCTATTTCCATCAGCTGGGTTTGAAAGCCCTGTTTTTGCATTAAGAACTGCTGCATGCTTTGCTCCATTAACTGAAGCTGCTGGATTTTTTGTTGCGTTTCCTTTGAAACATTCATTTTCTTAATTCCTGCATTTTCTCATAAACAGTAAGCATTTTTATGATTGAGTTAAATGTTGCCCTTAATGCAACAGAGTCCTTTGCCTTTATATCAAACTCCACATAATCCTTATGTTTTTTGATAGTGTAATTTGACCTGTCTGTTCTTAAAGTTTTTGATTCTGAACAAAAGCATTTGTAAATCATATCTGGATTTTTATAAACCCTTAACCTGGCTAAATAACTCATCTGGCTTTTACCTTTGTTATTGTTGTTCTTGGCTTGAAAAGTATTTTGGAGCCGCAGTAAGGGCATCTGATCTTTTTTCTTAGGTAATCTATGGATACCTTTTTATTGCAGTTAAAACATCTGTATTCTACCATTTAGAGCACCTTCTTCTCCTCTTTTGCAATTGTATAGGCCTTTCCTGTAAACTTGGCCCTGCATTTCCTGCAGAACCATATCCCAACAGATATTCTCTTGACCTGCAGGCTACTGCAGTAGGGGCATTTGTGCTTTTTTCTCTGCTCCTTTTCGATCTTAGCCAGTTTCAGCTTGACTGTTCTTCCATACCTTGGCCCAAATCTTTTAATAGATCCCAATCCTTTGATTTTTGTCATTTTATCTCCTTATATTATTATAAAATGGGGCTGCCCGGACTTCCAAAACTCTTGCAATCGAACTTGGTGGACCTACATTTATGCAATGCCCATTTTAAATATCAACTGGGCCAATGCTCAGTTGCGAACGAAGTGAGCTCGAGGGACTTTTTTGCGAAGCAAAAAATGTCGCTCATGCGTGCCAGCTTAGCAAGAAGCTGTTTGAACCGGGGTCGTCTGGTTTCTTGTGTTTAAACAACCCAAACCAGAAAGGATAAGCCAAGCTACCCCACAGCCCCAACTATTTGTTTTGGTGGATTATGGCATTATTTAAATCTTTTGTTTTAGACTTGGATAACTTTTTTGTCGAAAGATTTTAATAT
>CAYOHL010000017.1:0-16207 GCA_964403775.1 uncultured Methanosarcinales archaeon | reverse complement strand
AAAAGGCAATTGACTGCCATGTTCCCAACAAAAGCTTTCCATCCCTTATTGGTATTGTTTCAGACGGTCCTATAATAGCAGCCTTTATATGCGAAGCTGCATTATTGTCAATCCTGTCATGCTTATAATTATTGTGCCATGGGATTATTTTGTTTAATGCATTAATGATATCCTCCCTTAAGTTTGGGTCATGGTTCTCATTTATCAGTATGGCGGCTGTTGCATGTGCTGCAAATACATTGCAGAGGCCATGTTTTACCTTTGACTCAGAAACTATTTTTTCAATCTCTTTTGTTATGTCAATCAGCTCATTATGGGCATGTGTTGATATTACTATTTCTTTTTGCATCCTTATCAAGAACATAGTTAATTATTTAAATATTATGTTGTTGTTTAATGTAAAATGAGAAAATACTTATTGTTTTTGGTTTTTGCAATGTTTTTTGTTAGTGGCTGTGCTCCAGATGATGCAGAATGCTCTAAAGACTCAGAATGTGTTCCAGCTGCATGCTGCCATTCTGATAGCTGTGTTCCAGCTTCAGAAGCACCTAGTTGTGAGGGCATTATGTGCACAATGGAATGCATGCCTGATACAATGGACTGCGGCCAGGGCTCATGCAAATGCATTGATAACAAATGCAAGGCTGTATTAAAATGAAAACAATCATTGTAAGCGGCACTCCTGGAACAGGCAAGACAGAGCTTGCAAAAGAATTGGCCAAGAAACTTAATTATAACTATGTTGATGTAAACAAGCTAATCAAGGAAAACTCACTTTCAGACGGCTATGACAATAAAAGAAAGTGCGGGATAGTTGATACAGAAAAACTAGCCAGGTTTCTTGTTGATTTTATTAGAAAATCAAAGTATAACCTTGTTATTGATTCACATTTAGCTCATTACATTCCCCCAAAACACATTGACTTATGTATAATAACCAAGTGCGATTTAAAAGAGCTTAATAAAAGGCTTGGGAAAAAAGGCTATAGCAGTGAAAAAATAAGGGAAAACCTTGACTCTGAAATATTTGAAATCTGCCTTAGTGAGGCTGCTGAGAAAGGCCACACAATCCTGATAATTGACACAACCGGAAAAAAGGCAAATGAACTGCTTGACAAGGAAACAATTTCATTTTTGCAACAGATTTAAATATAAATAAGCTTATTTCTTTTTTATGAAGAAGAATATTACTGCCCTTGAGTTAAGCTATGTTTTAAAAGAATTAAGGGTTTTGCTAGATGCAAAGCTTGACAAAATATATCATCCCAATAAAAAAATGCTTTTGCTGCAGTTCCATATAACTGGCACTGGCAAGAAAATATTAAGGATTTTTGTTCCTGATTATATTTATTTTACTGATTACAAGGAGAAAAGCCCTGAAAAGCCGTCTGGCTTGTGCATGGTCTTAAGAAAGAATTTAGAGCAGTCAAGACTAAGGTCAATAAAACAGCTTAACAGCGAGAGGATTGTTGAGCTTTTGTTTGAGAAAAAAGATAAGCATAAGCTCTTTATTGAGCTTTTCAGCCCTGGAAATATTGTTTTATGCAGTGAAGATAACACAATAATTTCTGCATTGGAAACAAAAAAATGGAAAAACAGGACAATAAGAGGAGGGATTAAATATGTTTTTCCAAAGCATGAACTAAATTTTTTTGATTTAGGGAAAAAAGAACTAAAAGAGCTTTTGAAAGGCACTGAAAAAGACTCAATAGTTACATGCCTTGCAATTGATCTTGGCTTAGGAGGTGTTTATGCAGAGGAATCATGCTTACTTGCAAAAGTAGATAAGAAAATTAGCCCAAAGAAAATAACTGAGGATACCCTAAACAGTTTAGTTAAAGCAATTAAAAGCCTGTGCAACAAGAAAATAAATGCTTGCTCTGTTTATGATAAAAAAGAGCTTGTTGATATTGTTCCTTTTGAGCTCGCATTTTACAAGGATTTTGAAAAAAAGCAGTTCAAAAGCTATAATCCTGCCTTGGACAGCTATTTCACAAAGCAGGTTAAAAAAGAAGAAACTGACGAGTCTGAATCAAGATATAAAAAAGAGCTTGAAAAGCTGAACAAGATAATTGAAGAGCAGAAAAAGCAGGTTGAAAGGATGGAACTTTCAATTAAAACAAATAATGAGAAGGCAGAGTTAATTTATTCTCATTACAAGCTTGTTGATGAAATCCTTGCTGAGCTTAAAAAGGTCAGGGAGAAATATTCTTGGAAAGAGATAAAAGAAAAATTGAAAGGCCACAAAATCATAAAAGGCATAGATGAAAAAGAAAGCAAAATAACAATTGAACTCTAAATTAATCTTATTCTTCAAAAGCCTTTTGACTTAAATCTATTCACTAGGGTCATTAACTCTTCCAATAAACAGTATATTTCCTGTTTCTCTTTCTTGAATTATAAAGATAAATGGATGGTCTGCTTTAAATATATAATCTGGCATCTTAATTCCCATGGTCATAACTATTGCTGTTGACGCAGCTGCTTCTGTACCCTCTTCATAGACATCAATGTAAGCTTTGTGCAATATTTTATCTATGTAAAGCATTTTTGTTCCATCCATCCCTGAGAAATCTGCATTACCAAATGCTAAACTCATCCCCATACTTTTTAGGTAATCATTTAATGAGTAGAAAGTTTCAAACTTATATTTAGGCATGTATATGTAAACTGATTGAGGCTTGAGTTTGCTCCTCCATTCCTGAAGTTTTTCCTCACTTAGTATTGATTCTAAATGACTCAAATTACTTAATTTAGGTTCAATTCTTTCCCTTTCAAATTTTACATTAGTCATATAAGGATCTATACCCACTCTTGGCAAAAGGACCAGCATTGATATTTTGTCACCTTGGTATTGCATTTCAAGTATCTGCACCCCATCAGATTCAGCATAATTAAATTCTAAATCTGTATCTGTAAGACTCATCATTTCAACTTTTATCTTTTCACCAGATTCAAGAGTGAAATCCCCTGGTTTTGTATCATCTCTATCAAACTGGTGTTCCCATTTCCCCTTGAAATATATAGCATTGGTAAGCACAGCACGAGTTAAATCATTAAACATATCCGGAGAAACAATATCTTTTATCTTGTTGTTTGTATGTCCTAAAACCCAACTGTTTATTTGAGAACTTGATTGACTAGGGTTGTTCACAAAATCAATATTTTTAACCTCACCTAAATAATATGTGCTTATTGTATCTTTATATTCTTCTAAAAAAGGATAATCTTCCTGTAGCCATATTGCGTTTGCTGTGTGGAGTTTATATTTGCCACCAGCTTTGTTTATTGTGTTCAACATTTTTGCAAAAGAAGCTCTTCTCACATTATCATCTTCTGGAAAGTGAAAAACACTTTGTATTTCATTGGCTGTATCCCCTCGAGCACCCTCATACGCCATTGCTACAGCAGTTGAAATGCTCCATGGAGAAAAAAATATATTATCATTAGAATCTTTGCTTATTTCAGAATAAAGGTCAATAGAGAACTGATTATTTGCTTTAACTACATCTTTAACTCCTTCTATTGTTGCCCCGCTATCATCAGCTTTTGGAATAAAAATATCCCCAAATCCAAGGTTAAATAAACCATAAATTATGAATCCAACAATCATTATAATGCCTAAAACAATAAATTTCTTCGCACCCCATCTTATTGCAGTTAGTTTATTTTTAATGAATATAATAATTTTCATCAAAACACAGGAAACAATGTACAGCCAAAGAATTTCTATCACTAATATCAAAACAAAAAAAATAGATAATCTCATGCCCATAGAGAAAAGCAAAGGAAATCCTAATATCTTTGCTATTAGTACAAACTTATTTGGAAGGCCCGGAAACATTAACCTAATAACCATGAAGCCTGTTAAAACAAAAAGCAGAATAGTTAGAAGTATCTTCATTAAATTCGGCTTAAAAAACTTTTTAACCATGTTGCTTATTATTATTTTAAATTTTTTAGTATATAAATCTGTTGTTTTTGTTCGGCCTTTGCCCAACTAAAAATAGATTTTGGTTTAGGGCATAATCACACTAAATAATGAAAAATCATAATAGAAATATAAGTGGGACAGCTTCCTGAGTTTCCCATTCATAAGAACAGTACAGCCCAGAACGTAGGCCTGCTTGACTTCCGAGTTCGAGATGGGATCGGGTATTACCAAGCCACTATGGCCGTCCACACACAACAGGGATAAGCGCTTATTTATAAATATTTGGGTTTTTAAGCAAATGCCTTAATGCCTGAGTCTAATCTAATTGTCAGCAGTACTTCTTGAGTCTTCCTTTGTATGTATATGAACCTCTTTTTCAGAGCTTAGATGGCCTTCCAAGAGGCCTTTCTCAGCTAATTTTGGGAAGACATCATACTCAAGGCTTTGGCCTCTGTAACTTAAAATCTCTGGCTCTGCAGCAAACATTGATGAAAAGCCAATATAAATATCTGAGTGCTCTGGCTTCTGCTCAAACTTCAGTATCTTTGTCCCTTCCATCTTCACTATGCCCTTGCTTGATGGCTTTGGGGAAGTAGTAAGCATCAAGGTGGCAATTGCATTCTGCCTTACATGCTGGTTCCACAGCTCCTCAATATTTATCTTGTCAAAGATAATATCTCCGAAAACAACAAGAAAGGAAAAATTTAGTTTTCCATTCAAAAGCCTTAATGATTCTGCACTGCCATTTGATTTCTTTTCCTCAACGTAACTTACCTTAACCCCGTATGATGAGCCGTCTTTCAATATCTCAAACACTTTTGTAAGTATATTTGACCTTGCAATGATAAAAATATTCTTAAAGCTGTTCTGCCTGAGCTTTTTAACTGCTTTTTCAACAAGAGTGCTTTTGCCTATCCTTGCTGTTATCCTATACTCATTTTCAGATATTTTCATGCTTTTCTCATCCCCGCCTGATAAAATAACAGCTGCCCTGTTCTCTCCGAGGGCATTATTCACAAGATGCTCTATAGCTTGAGACCTGTTCCTTATAATGACATTGTCAACAACAGAATCTATCCTTTTCAGTATCTCTTTATTGATTGTTATGGAAATTTTCTGCTTCATACCATTACAAAAACACAACAGATATATAAACTTATCGCATAAAGTAGGATAAAGGTAAGATATTTAAAGAATCCCTATATTTTATTAAGAAATGGAGTTTAATAAGAAAGTTAATGAAAAAGGCAATTACAAAATTCTTGCTGAGAAGATAAAAGATGTGAATGTAAATTATAATCCTAATGCCTATGATGGCTACAGCCAGGAAAGCATGGCCAAAATAAATGAAATGGGAGAAAAGGCAAGAGATGACCCAAGCTTGTTTGACGGGCCAGGAGTTAGACTATCAGCTTATTCTTTTGATAATGGAACGCTTTCATTAGACCTTCGGCACACAACATATTTCTGCCATGTTGCAACAAGAAAAAATATTGATAATGAAAAGGACTGCGCAAAATGGTTTGGCTGCTCTGGAATAACACTCTCAAGACATGGTAAGGAATATCTAATGTGGGTCGGCGAGAAAAGCCCGTTAAATGAGATTGGCTCTGGACAAATCCAGCTTCTTCCAGCAGGAAACATAAATCCAATAAATGACATTGGCCTTGATTATGCTGTCAAGAGGGAATTATATGAAGAGGCACTGAAAAAAAGACCTTTGTACAAGGCAATTAAAGACAATTTTGAGATAGAATTTTTAGGAACTAGGAAAAGAAACCTTAAACTAGCTGGTAGTGTAAAGAGGCATTTTCTTGACCTTAACTGTAGGATTAAGATTTGCGAGCCATACATGCTTATGGACATGCTTGAAATAAGCTCTTTTAACCTTGCACACATTATATATCTTGACATGAAAAAGCGTGAGATAATAGATTCATTCAACTTCATCAAAGAAAATGAAAGAGAATTTAACAGCATAAAGCCCCTGGAATTTAAAAAGGATTATTTAGATGACTATTTAAAATCTGAATTCAACAAATTAAGGCCCCAGCTCAGGGCTGCAATAGATTCTTCATTAAGGAATTATGATTACCTGCTTGAAAAACTAGAGAAATGAATATTAAAAAAGGGAGACAATGGGCATAAAAAAATTAATCAAAAAACAAAACAAAAGATTCAGAATTTCCATAATAGGCATAGGATATGTCGGCCTTATAACAGGGGCGGGCCTGGCAAGCCTCGGAAATAAGGTAGTATGCGTTGATATTGACAAAGAGAAGGTCGATAAGATAAACAGGAAGGAGCCGCCTATTTATGAAAAAGGGCTTAAGGAACTTCTTGAAAAGGTTGTGCCAAACAATCTCAGGGCAACAACTGAACTTAAGAAGACAGTAAATGACACTTCTATAACATTTATATGCGTTGGAACGCCTTCAAGAAAAAAAGGCGACACTTACTTCAAGCAGCTGGATGACGTTTCAAAAGAGATTGGGCTTGCATTAAAAGAAAAGCAACAAGGACATCTCATTATTGTCAAAAGCACTGTTCTGCCGGGAACCACAGAGGACAAGGTTATAAAGGCAGTTGAGAAATACTCAGGAAAAAAATACGGAATCCATTTTGGGGCTGTGATGAATCCCGAGTTTTTAAGGGAGGGATCTGCCTTGGATGATTTTTTCAATCCTGACAGGATAGTCCTTGGCTCAACCGACCCAAAATCATTGAAGTCAGCAAGAAAAATATACGGGAATTTTAAATGCCCTGTTTTAGAGGCAACATTCAAGGAAGCAGAAATGATAAAATATGCATCAAACTCTTTTTTGGCGACAAAGCTTTCATTCATCAATGAAGTTGGAAATGTATGCAAAAGGCTGGGCATAAACACAAATATCATTGCAAAGGGAATGGGACTTGACTACAGAATATCCCCTCATTTTTTAAGGTCAGGAATTGGCTTCGGGGGATCTTGCTTTCCAAAGGACGTTTCTGCTTTAGTTTTCAAGGCCACAGAAGTGGGCTATAACACAAAATTGTTAAGGACAGTTCTTGATGTCAACCACGACCAGCCGTTAAGGCTTCTTGAGCTGCTGGAAAACACTGGCCCGCTAAAGCAAAGAAAAATCGCAATCCTTGGATTAACTTTCAAGGCAGGAACTGATGACATAAGGGAAAGCCCTGCATTAAGCATAATAAAAGAGCTTTTGCTTGAGGAATCAGAGCTTCATATTTATGACCCTATGGCAATGAGCCATGTCAAAAATCTTTTCCCCCACCTTAAGTATGAGGAGACTGCGCAGGATGCTGTAAACAATTCAGAAATTGTTTTGATACTTACTGAATGGCCAGAATTCAAGAAAGTTGACTACGGCGAAAAATTAGTTATTGACGGCAAAAATCTTTTTGATGGCGACAGGCCAAAAAACTATGAGGGAATTTGCTGGTAGATTAACAAGATTTAAATAATACCATAATAAATCAATAAAAGGTGATTGCATGAAAGTTATTATTCCATTAGCTGGCAAGGGAGCAAGATTAAGGCCACACACATTTTCAAAGCCAAAGCCTTTGCTGAAGGTTGCCGGAAAATCTATTTTGGGCCATATAATTGACAAGCTAAAGCCATTGGATATAGAGGAAATCATATTCATAACAGGGGACATGCAGGAAAAGATAAAAGAATATGTAAGCTCAAACTACAGCTATAAGGCAAAATACATAAAACAAGATAAGCTGTTGGGGGATGGCTATGCAATAAACCTTGCAAAGAATTACGTTAAAGAGGATGTCCTTATTGTGTTTGTTGACACTATCTTTGAGACAGACCTGTTAAACATAAAGGCAATTGAATCAGATGGCGCTGTCTGGGTCCAGGAGGTTGATGATCCAAGGCGTTTTGGTGTTGTTGTTTTGAAGAATGACCATATTGAAAAAATAGTGGAAAAGCCGGATGAGCCAATATCCAACCTTGCTATTATAGGTCTTTATTATATCAAGAACAGCCCTTTGATGTTCCACTGCCTTGATGAGATAATCAAATGCAACCTTAAATCAAAAGGCGAATTCAGGCTTGCTGATGCCCTTGGCCTGATGATTAGGAATGGCGCAAAATTAAATGCCTTAGAGGTTGATAAATGGCTTGACTGCGGAAATCCTGAAACACTCCTAAGCACAAACAGGCACCTGCTAAGCAATGGCTTCAGCAGGGAAATAAAGGCAAAGGACTCTGTCATTATAAGCCCGGTTTACATTGAGGATGATGTTAAAATTGAAAACTCAATCATAGGCCCTTATGCATCAATAGCATCCGGATGTTTAATAAAAAACTCCATTGTAAAGGACTCTATTGTTGGCGAGAATGCTGTTATTGAAAATGCCGCTCTGAACAAATCACTTGTGGGGGGCAGTGCTTTGATTAAAGATACTTTCAGGAAAATCAATGTTGGCGATAACTCAGAAATAGACTTTGGATAAAATGCTTCTGCAATACCACTTTTTTGTTGGTTTAATAGTGTCATTAGCCCTTTACCCGCTTTACGGGCTTAATGTCTTGGTTATATTTTTTGTCAATCTTTTATTGGATTTTGACCATTATGTAGTCTATATTTTCAAATTCAAATCTTTTGATATGATCAAGGCACATAATTATTTTTTTAATGAAGAAAAGCCATTTCTCTTGTTTTTTCACACAGTGGAATTCCTGCTTGTTTTGTTGTTGCTGTCTTTTTATTTTAAGCTAGCTTTTTTTGTCCTAATGGGCGCCTTAGCCCACCTTTTGCTGGATAGTTATGAGGAACTGAGAGAAGACTATATTGGAAGGTTTCCTTCAATGCTTTGGTGGTATTTGAGAAAGAGATGACTTGAAATATTCTATTGTCTTTTTTATGCCCTCTTCAAAGCTTGTTTTAGGCTTCCAGTTGAGCTTTTCTTTTGCCAAGGAGATATCTGGCCTCCTTTGCCTTGGGTCATCTTCTGGCAGTGAATTAAAGATAATTTTTGAGGAGCTATTTGTGTAGCTTATTATTTTTTTTGCAATTTCAATTATTGTTGTTTCATCTGTATTGCCAAGGTTTATTGGGCCTATATAATTCTGGTTCATCATTTTATATAATCCCTCAACCAAATCCTTGACATAGCAGAAGCTTCTTGTCTGAAAGCCATCCCCAAACACAGTAATTTTTTGGTTTTTTATGGCCTGAACAATAAAATTAGATATTACCCTGCCGTCGTTTTCAGCCATTCTAGGGCCATAGGTATTGAATATTCTTGCAATCCTTATGTCAAGCTTGTATTTTCTATGGTAATCCATGAACAATGTTTCAGCAATCCTTTTTCCTTCGTCGTAGCAAGCTCTAGGTCCTAGTGTGTTGGTATTGCCTCTGTATGTTTCAATCTGGGGATGCACTTCAGGGTCTCCGTATATTTCTGATGTTGAGGCTTGTAAAGCCCTTGAGCTGTTAAGCCTTGCAAACTCAAGCACATTTATAACACCAAGGGTGTTTGCCTTAATGGTTTCTATTGGGTCAAACTGGTAATGAATTGGAGAAGCAGGACATGCAAGGTTATATATCTGGTCAATATGCTCTTTGATAACCTTTCTCAATGGCTGTGTTATGTCATGCGAGATTACCTTAAAATTAGGATTATTTTCCAGGTGCTTTATGTTCTTAAGGCTGCCTGTAAAAAAATTATCTAAGCAGATTATCTTATCCCCATTATTCAAAAGAAATTCGCATAAGTGAGACCCTATGAAACCTGCACCCCCTGTTATTAATATATTCATCTTACACCTTAAGAATAAAAAATTTATTAGATTATATAAAAGCTTTTATATTCATAAAAATAGATTTTTCATTTATTATACTCATAAAGTCTGAAATAAGGATTATCTGGCTTGAGGCCTGTCTTGTATGTTATGTCAACTGCATTTTTCATAAGCCAGTTGTATTTCTCAGGCTCATTGCAGTGCCACTCACCTGGTTTTGTGCAGCTGGTGTTGTCAACTATACCGCTCTGATTAATCCTCCCAAAGCCAGGAGTATATCCATCATACAAATAAAGATTTAAAACAAAATATTTCAAATTATGATTTTCCACTTGCTCTTCTATCCAGCTTATGTTGATAAGACGCCATGATGCACAAACTCGCTGTGTGTAAAATACAAATGATTTATCATGCGTTCCTGCAACGCATGCGTATTTTTCATTGCCAAGGTTTTCATTTATGTAATCTGCAACAATCCTTACAGCATCAGGCCTTTTGTAAATTCCAAAACCACCAATAACAAGTGCAGATGCAACACAAGCATTTAATAAAAGGTATATTAAAACAATTGCAGAAGCTATGCTCTTTTGCTTTTTTATTTCAATGCCCCTAAAACAAATATTGCAGATAAATGCTGCGATGAATATTATGGCTATAACCCATATAAAATATTTGCTCAATAAAACAAACAGCATGGCTAGACCATAGGGCTGGGGAATTGCTTTATACTCTAAAGGGTAGGTTAAGGGAAATCTTGCTATCATAAAAACAATCCATGATAAAGTTGATGCAATCAGCAATGGGAATAAAATGCTTTTTTTCTTTATGAATAAATCAACTGAATGGGTTAATCCTATTGCGGCGAGGACAGCAAATGCAGGAACAATCACAACCTGCCTTTCAACATAAGGCTTGCCGTGGATGTAAAAAATAATTATTGACAAAAACCAGAACAGCCATAATGCATACTTTGGCTTTTTTATGTTTTTTAGAGAATAGAAAAAGCCAAATACTACCGGAATAAAGATAAGACCCATGAAAGGGGTCATAACCAGATAGCTGAGCATGGTCTTTGCTGACCATATAACTGAAATGCCTGAACCGCCCATCACTGCCCCATGGCCGGGAAGTGCATACAGGAACATGCTTATGAAGGAATTGATAAATTCTGGATTTTTGAAAAATACCAATGGCATCAGCATGTAAACAAAGAATAACCCCAGGACAATCAATGCTGCGAAGAAGAAATGTTTTATTTGCCCTTTTTTTGCCTTTCTGAAATAAAGGTAAGGCAACAATGCAGCTAAGGGAACCAGGCCCCTAAAATCAGTAGTCCATGTATTTATCAAGCAAACAAGGGCTGCAAGGTATATGAATAAATTCTTTTTTTCATCAATTGCCTTTATTATCAAAAAAGCGGCTAACAAGCAGTAAAATATTAGTGCTCCATGCAGTAACCCATTTCTTGTAAATGCTATATGAAAAGGTGAAAAAGCAAAAAGCAGAGATGCAATAACTGCTGTTTTTGTGTTGAACTGCCTTTTTACCATTAGATAAAGCAGGAGCACTGAAAGAACGCTGAATATGGCTGTGGGCATTAATACCGCATACTTGTTATAACCAAGGGTTAGTATTGACATAACCAAAGGGATTACTGCAAACGGCCTGTTGTAATGCAAGTTTCCCCAAGACATCGGCTCATCAGGAAAAGAAGGATATATTGCTTTCCCTGGTGACTGAATTGCAAATGTTGCCAATTGCGCGAACTGGCTGTCATCACCTCCTGAAAGCTCGTTTGCATTGTAAACTCTTATAAGAAGTGTGAGTAACAGGATTATTGCTAAAAAAATATGCTCTTTTTTCATGCAAGCCATATCTTATTCCTTTTTTAAATAGCTTTCGAAAATCTCACTGGCTTTTTGAGCCAGCACGCAAGGCCTATCAGTGCCATTAAAACTGATGTAAATAGGATTAGCATTGAAACCGCGACAGCAAATTCTTTTTCAATAGCTAATAATGAAAATAAAATTATGAAGGTCATATCTCTTGTCCCGATTCCTGAGATTGAGATTGGAATAAGCGCTATTAAGGCAGAAATACAGGCGCAAATTGAGAGGTAAATAAATGAAATGCTGATGCCTAATGCCTTAGCCAAAAAAAATACCTGAACAAAATATATTGCCCATGCAAATACTGTCATTATAAAAATCTTAAGTATCCTCATCCTGTTCAAAATCTTTAGGTTGATATAGAAATCATTAAAGCTAACCTTAACCTTCTCTTTGTATTTAGATGGTACAAAAAACCAAAATAATTTCCTTACCAGCTTTTTTGTAAGTTTTTTGTTTGCAACCACAAAAACAACAATAAGCAATACAGCCAAAAACAAAATAAATAAAAAATA
Organism: uncultured Methanosarcinales archaeon; assembly: GCA_964403775.1. Lineage (GTDB taxonomy): Archaea > Nanobdellota > Nanobdellia > Woesearchaeales > CG1-02-33-12 > CG1-02-33-12. Next base: position 4,105 of record CAYOHL010000017.1, on the reverse strand, counting down.
AACCTGTTTTTTGAATAAGTCCATGAAAAAAAACATTCCCAGGTAGCCAAATGCTATTAAAAACAATAAGTCAGATATTCTGTCGGCAAATACGCTAACAAATGACTTTCCAACAGAGTTTCCATCATTTTTCAGGTAAAGCACTTTAATGAAGTCGCCTATCCTACCAGGGGTTAAAAGGCCAATATAAATTCCGGACCCGTACATCAGGATTGAGTCCCATAGCCTGTAATTAATTTTTTGCGTTCTTTTTATATAATTCCACCTGTACGCCCTTATGAAAAGCATTGGGAAAAGAAGAAGAGCAGCAGCAATAAAATAATACATATCAATATTTTTTAATAAGCCGGAAAAGCTTCTTAAATCTATTCTAGTCAGGATAAAAATAAAAAGGATTATTCCGACAAGCTTTAAGATTATATTCTTAATCCTTATATTTTCTCGCATACAAACACCCTTCTCAAGCCAATGTATTTCATCAAGCTGTTTTTAAGAATTTTTTCAAGGCATTGCCCAATCTTTATAAGGAACCTCGGGCCAAAGGCTATCAGCACTGTTGTCTCCTCTTTTTTTATTTTTAGTCCGGCATTTTTTATATAGCCAACCATTTTTCTTCTCGGTATGAACAGGTGAGGGCCTTCGCTGTGGTGTATTCCTGTTACAGCGGCAAACCAGTGAACAAACTCCCATAATGTATTTGGCATTGTTATAAGCACCTCTCCTTTTGGTTTTGTTACTCTTGCGAGCTCTTTAACAGTCATTTCCGGATGGGGCAAATGCTCCACTGTCTCAAAGCAGAGAACATTGTCAAACGTATTATCCTTAATTGGAAACCATGTTGTTCTTGTCAGTCTTGTCTTAAAATCAATACCTTTTGATTTAAGGTTTTCATCTGCTATCTTCAGCATTTTCTCAGATACATCCATGCAGACAAACCTTAGGTCTTTCTTTTTCCCTGCAAAATATGATGCCCCATTGCCTGTTCTGGCGCAATAATCAAGCACATAAGCATTATCTTTTATGCCAGACAATCTGTAGCCGTCTGTGAATCTTCTGAAATATGAATATGTCTCTTTGTTTATGTCATCATAGTCATTGGTTCTGTCCCAGTGCTCCCCAACATCCTTTAAGCTCCACATCCTCTTGATTCTTGTTCTTCTTTTTATTACAGGCGATATTAGCCAGAAAGGGATTATTCTGCCAAATGCCTTTATGAGGAGCATCATTGCCTTCAATGTTAATGAGTCGCCTATTTTCTTGTGCTTTATGTTATGCCAGTGCATCCTGTAAAACTCTTTTTCATCAATTTTTCTGTTTATGATTGAGGAATTTTCCATTAGCTTGTTTCCTAACCCTGTTCTTGGGATTACTACAGAGCTATTATCCCAGTTCCAAGCATCGCCCACAGAGATGTCTGCAAACTCGTTTGTATAGTCTTTGCATCTTAAGCAGCCCTTTGGAACAAACATTAAGTTAAGAAAGTCATAATATCCCTTTGCAAGAAAATAATGCCTTTGGTTTGATATTGTTGTATGGCCCTCTGGATACTGCTGGTAATATTTTGGAAGAAACCATACCTTTTGTTTTGTTTTTATTAAAAACCCCCCTGGATAGTCATTGCCCCTGTATTCCAGACTTTTTATTTGAGAAGGCTTTATTCTTGATTTTCTTATAAGGAACTCTGTTGCCTTGAAGGGCATGTTATAGCCGCAGAAAAGCCCTATTAAGAGCTTTATGTTTCTATACATGCCTTTTTTCTGCAACTGCCTTATTGCTGTTATATGGCAGGGCAACCCAACCATTGCAAGATTAAGCTGTTTGTTTTTTTCTGCAATCTTTAAAAAATCACCTAATGGAATTGTAGTGTATTTTGATCCTGCGGCAGAGATTAGGTCTTTTTCTGTTTTTGCAAGTGCTATTTTATACTTCCACGGCTTTTCTTTATTCATTGAAACAACAATTGCAGCATCAACCATCTTGTCTTTTAAGGCATAAATCAATGATGAGGTTACAAAACCGCCTGAAGATGATTTTTTCAATATTTTTTCATCTTTTGACTGGCAGACATATATATTTTTATAGGTGCCAATGTAATTTTTCATGAAGTCACCTTTTCTTAGATATTAAATCAGCAACAAGACCAATGAGAAATATCTGCAGTGATGACAATAATAATACAGTAACTGTTATGTCTGCGATCTGGCCTATGTAGAGGCCAGTGTATAAAAAGACCAACAATGCTATTAAAAACATTAGTATGCTTACTGAAAAAAAGACCTTGAATGGGTTGAAGTATGTTAATATCCTTGCTATTAATGTTACAAAATTAATAAAATCATTTATCGGATGGATAGTTGATTTGCCCTTTCTTTTGAAATAGCTTATTGGAACATATTTTACTGTGTACTCATTTGTCAGGCATGCAAGCGTTATTGTTATTGTGAATGAGAATCCTGAAGGGAATAAATTCCAGAACCTAAGAGCAATATCCTTTTTAAATATCCTTAGCCCGCAGTTAATGTCTGGAATTTTTTTTCCGCTGACAAAATTTGCCAGCTTTGATACCATAAATTTTGCCGGCTTTCTTAATAATGGAATGTTTTCTTTTCTTCTTTCGCCAACAACCATATCATATTTATCCATATATTTCAGAAGGCTTGGTATCTCCTTTATCGGATAAGTGCCGTCAGCGTCTGTTATCAAGATATAGTTTCCATTTGCATGCTTTATCCCGTCTTTCAGGGAAGCACTGTAGCCAAGATTATAGGGATGGTTTATAACATTAATTCCTTTTATCTGCTTTAATATATCGAGGCTTTTGTCCTGTGAGCCGTCATTAACAGCTATTATTTCATACTCATATCCTGACTTGCCCATTACTTCCTTTAACTGCTTCATTGTTGAGGCAACTGCCTTCTCCTCATTAAAGACCGGAACCACAATTGAAATAACATTATTCATTTTCATATACTCTCAACAAATTTTTAGGTTATATTGTAGTATAACTTTTATACCACTCAACAAATCTCTTAATGCCTTCTTCTATTTTAACCTTTGGCTTGTAGTTTAACAGCTTTTCTGCTTTTTTTATGTCAGCATATGTTGTAAAGGCATCACCTGGCTGCATTGGCATCATCTGTTTTTTTGCCTTTTTTCCCAATGCCTTTTCTATGCACTCTATAAAGTAAGACAGGGCTATTGGCTTTCCATTGCCAAGATTAATTATTTCATATGGAAATGGATTGTCTATTGCAGCAAGAACTGCCTGAACAATATCTGAGATATAGGTGAAGTCCCTCTCCATCTTCCCATAGTTATAAACCTCAATTGGCCTGTCTTCTAAAATAGCTTTCGTGAACTTGAAATATGCCATGTCCGGCCTTCCAAATTTTCCGTAGACTGTAAAAAACCTCAAGCCAGTGCAGTTTAATCCATGAAGATGGTGATATGTATAAGCAAGCAGTTCATTTGATTTTTTTGTTGCAGCATAAAGCGAAACCGGATTGTCAACATTATCATCTTCTGAAAATGGTGTTTTTTTGTTATTGCCGTAAACAGAGCTGCTTGATGCAAAAACAAAATCCTTTATTTTATGCTTTCTGGCCATCTCAAGCATTACCATTGTTCCCAATATATTTGATTTTTCATACTCAAGGGGATTTTCAAGAGAATACCTCACGCCTGCCTGGGCTGCCAGGTGGCAGATTTTATCAAACTTATGTTTCTTAAAAATACTGTTTATTGCATCATAATCAGAAATATCTGCTTTTATTATTTCAAGATTATCATGTTTTCCTAACTCCTTTATTCTGGTCTCTTTCAGCTTAACATCATAATAATTATTGAAATTATCTACAATTGTGACATTATCTCCCCTTTCAAGCAAAGCTTTTGCTACATGAAATCCAATGAAGCCAGCACCGCCTGTTACCAATATATTCATCTTCTGCCCCCTAATGGAAGAAGGGAAGGCTATGATTATATAAGATTTTTGTTTTTATCTTATAAATCAGTTAATACTATACGCCTTTTGTGTATAATTGCACATTTAGTAGATGATATCGAAAGGTTTATATAGTAGTTTTCTTTAATATTAGTAAAAATA
>CAYOHL010000016.1:0-16618 GCA_964403775.1 uncultured Methanosarcinales archaeon | reverse complement strand
AAAGCCTTTTTTCTCCAGCGACTCAAGGACATCATAGCTCCTTGACCTTGGAACATTGGCAATATCACTTAATTCGCCGGCAGTTGAAACCCCTCTTGATAAGAGGGCTGTCCAAAGCTTTGATTCATAGCTGTTTAATCCAAAGTCCTTTAATTTCATTAAAAAATCTTTTTTTACAATCATTTTAACCCCAAACATTATTTAATTTGATAGTATTTACAAGTAATAAATATATTTGGTATATAAACCTTTCGATTTTTGTTATTTTAGAGTAATAAAAAACAAAAAAACCATTAAAATGTTCCTAAGGAAATAATGCTCACTCACCCGTTTGTTTCGCATGGAAATATTCTATAAAAATCCATTAAAAAAACCAGTTGGAATAATGTTTCAGATGTTAATCTGTTGAATTTGATGGCTGCAGCCAATAAAAAATATTTGATTATAAAACCAATTTAAAATAGTTTTTTGCTTTTATTGGTTAAAATTAATTTGTTTTTGTTGTTTTTATTATTTTATGGTTATTTTTATTTATTATATATTATAGTCGAGAAGCATATTTGTTTTCAATATAGAAAAAAATTAATTTTCCGATTATTTTGCTTATTTATATTATCAAATATATATTTAATAATGATTATTATTAATAATATATTAATACAATAAAGATTTTGATTTACAATAGTATATAAAAATAAGTTCTTATTTTTTATATTATCCCTTAGAAACATTCTGTATCTGAAATAAAGGGGTGGGTGGGAAAAACAAGGAATTTTTGTGATAAAATCAATGACCTTACTTTCAAGTGGAAAAAATGGTGCAAAAAGGATTAACAGGATTTTTTGAGAAATTTTTAACAAAGGAATCCTTATTTAACAACAAGGAAATACTGCAATCAACATATTCCCCTGACCTAATACTCCACAGAAATGAGCAGATAAACCAAATAGCAAACATTTTAGGGCCGTCATTAAGGCTTGAGAAGCCATCTAATTTATTTATTTACGGCAAAACAGGAGTCGGAAAAACCCTTTCAATCAAATATACAGCAGCTAAAATGTCTGAGGTGGCAAAAAAAGAGCATATCATGTTAAAAATTTTTTACATTAACTGCAAGCTAAGAAAGGTTGCAGACACAGAATACAGGCTGATAGCACAGCTTATAAGGGAGCTTGGAAAGGAAATACCCCCTACAGGTTTGCCAACAGAAGAGGTTTATAATATATTCTTTAAAATAGTGGACAGGGAAAAGCAGCTTTTTATACTTATACTGGATGAGATTGACCAGCTTGTAAAAAAAGCAGGGGATGAGTTATTATATAACCTGACAAGAATGAACACAGAGCTTAAAAACTCCCAAATATCAATCATAGGCATATCCAATGACCTTATTTTTGTGGATAATCTTGATCCAAGGATAAAATCCTCCCTGTCAGAAGAGGAGATATTATTCCCTCCCTATAATGCGCCGCAAATTCAGGACATACTTCACCAAAGGGCAAAAGAGGCGTTTAAGAAAAATGTGATTGAGCAAGGGGTTGTAGAAAAGTGCGCTGCCTATGCAGCAAGAGACCATGGTGATGCAAGGCGCGCCCTAGAGCTTCTGAGGGTTGCCGGGGAGATAGCTGAAAGAAACGGCTACACAAAAATAAAAATAAAGCATATTGATGAGGCAGAAGACAAAATAGAAAGGGACCGCGTTTTGGATATTGTAACAACCCAGCCAAAGCAATTCCAGGCAGTTCTTTATGCAATAATTTCACTTTACACAAAGAAAAACAATATAATATTCACTGGAAAGGCATATGAGGTTTACAAGGGAACATGCTTCAGGTCAGGGCTAAGGCCTTTAACCCAAAGAAGAGTTTCTGATATAATTGCAGAATTAGACATGCTGGGAATAATAAATGCAAAGGTTATCTCAAAAGGCCGCTATGGGAGAACAAGGGAAATATCAATTGCAGTAACATCTGCCTCAGAATCAAAAATCAAGAAAACATTAGAAGAAGGATTAGGATTATCTTGACTTAATCAAGAATAGTTTTTCTTACCTAAAAAATGAAAGAAATTATTTCTAAACAAAAAGAGACAGTAAGCTTTTTCCTAAAGAATAATATTTTTATAAGCCCTGACCTCATCACTGAAATAACCCCAAACACTAATTTGGATAAATTATACAATTTAATATCAAGCAGGATAATATCAGACGAATTCTTATTCTTGAATAAGGACATATACAATATATTACCAAACAAAAAAACCCTTGATATAAACTGGCTTGAGTTTGAGAGGTCAAAAGTCATGTCTGAAAAAGACAGGGACAACAAAATATACTATAAGTTTATTGATTATTTTGATGATAGGGGCAAAAAAGAACAAGACATTAAGATATTATTCTCATACAAAGAGGAGCCGAAGAAGAGGGATGTCCAGGATTTTGTTTTGTTCTTCAACTCAAGGTATAAAACCATGGAGAGCATGCTTAAAAACAGGCCAGAGCTGCAGAACATAATGTCTATCACCAGGATTCTCAATAAAAAAGAAAAGGAAACTGTTTCCCTGATAGGCCTTGTTAATGACAAAAAAATAACCAAAAACAACAATATCATACTAAAATTAGAGGACCAGACCGGCTCTATTAACGTCCTTGTTAATAAAAGCAAGGCAGATTTAATCAACATGGCAAAGGACATTGTCTTAGACGAGGCAATAGGAGTAACTGGAGTGAATAGTGATAATATTGTTTTTGCTAATAATATTCTATTTCCAGACATACCTGCGCAGAAGGAACTGAAAAAGGCCCCTTATGAGGCTTATGTAGTCTGCCTCTCTGACCTGCATGTTGGCTCTCTTGACTTCCTGCCAGAAGAGTTTGACAAATTTATTAAATGGATAAACTGCAAAACAGGAAATGAAAAACAAAAAGAGATTGCAAGAAAAGTAAAATATATTTTTATTGTTGGAGACCTTGTTGACGGGGTGGGCATTTATCCTGGGCAGGATTCTGAGCTGTTGATAAAAGACATACACCAACAATACAATGAATGCGCAAGGCTGTTAAAGCAAATACCAAAGGATATAAAACTGGTTATCTGCCCAGGCAATCATGATGCTATGCGCATTGCAGAACCGCAGCCAGAGCTTTACAGGGATTTTGCAGATGCTGTATGGGGCCTGCCAAATGTTGTTATGGTTTCTAATCCTGCAGCAGTCAACATAGGCTCTACAAAAGATTTTCCAGGATTTGATTTTCTACTTTACCACGGATTCTCATTTGATTATTTTATTGCCAATGTCGAGTCAATAAGAAACCAGGGTGGCTATGACCGGGCTGATCTTATGATGAGATTTTTACTGCAGAAAAGGCATCTTGCACCAACTCACCAGTCTACCTTATACATCCCGGATGTTGAAAGAGACCCTCTTGTCATAAGCAATGTTCCGGACTTTTTTTTAACAGGCCATATCCATAAATCATCTGTTTCAAACTACAGAAATGTAACCATGATATGCGGCTCGTGCTGGCAGAGGAAAACCCCTTTCCAGGAAAAAGTAGGCCATCATCCAGAGCCATGCAGGGTTCCGATAATCAACCTGCAGACAAGGGAGGTCAAGATACTTAAGTTTGGAAACTAAAATGCAAGAGCAAAAACAGGCAAGCAGGGAAATTGAATTGTATTTTAAAGAGATTGATGATAAGCTTAAAAAAGCATATAACCTGGCCAATGAAGCAAGAAAAAAAGCATATGACCCAGAAAGCAGGGTGGATATACCTTTGGCAAAAAACATGGCTGAAAGGGTTGAAGGATTGATTTCTACTGTTGCGCCGCAAATAGTTGGCTCAGGGATATCAAAAAGGATTCTTGATTTAGAAAAAAAATACAAAGCAATGGACTGGAGAATCTCGCTTATTATTGCAGAGGAAATTGCAAAAGAAAAATTCTGCAGGTTCAAGGACAAGAAAGAGGCAATGGAGGTTGGAATCAGGGTTGGCTTTGCTTATCACACAATGGGAACTGTTGCATCTCCTTTAGAGGGCTTTGTGGGTCTTGATATAAGGAAGAGAAGGGATGGAAAAGAGTATTTTGCCCTTATGTACTCCGGACCCATAAGAAGCGCCGGGGGAACAGGAGGCTCTGTCTCTGTGCTTATTGCAGATTATGTAAGAAAAAAAATGGGCTATTATCCTTATGACCCAACAGAAAAAGAGATTAATAGGATTATAAGAGAGGTTCTTGATTATCATGAAAGGGCAACAAATTTACAATACCTGCCAAGCGAGAAAGAGCTTGAATTTTTAGCAAGAAACCTTCCTGTTCAGATTGACGGAGACCCGACAGAAAAAATAGATGTCTCAAACTATAAGGACATTGAAAGAATAGGAACAAACAAAATAAGAGGGGGGGTTTGCCTTGTTTTTGCAGAATGTCTTGCCCAAAAAGCCCCAAAATTGTGGAACAGGCTTTTAAAATTCAAAAAAGAGTTTGATTTAGAGCATTGGGGTTTCCTCGAGGAATTTTTAAGCATACAAAAAGAGGTTAAGGCAAAAGGGGAAACAAGCAAAACTAATGAGAAAATCACGCCAAACTACACTTTTATAGAGGACTTGGTTGCAGGCAGGCCAATACTATCATTTCCATTAAGAACAGGCGGCTTTAGACTAAGGTATGGCCGCTCAAGAACATCCGGCTATTCTGCAGACAGCATAAATCCTGCCACAATGGTTGTACTTAAGGATTATATTGCAACAGGAACACAGCTTAAGGTTGAGAGGCCAGGAAAAGCAACCACAATAAGCCCATGCAGCTCAATTGAGGGGCCGGTTGTTAAGCTGGCTAATGGCTCTGTCCTAAGATTAAATTCAGAGCAGGAGGCAAAAAAATACCTTAAAGACATTGTGGAGATTATTTTTTTAGGAGACCTGCTTGTCAGTTACGGGGATTTTTTCAACAGGGCCCATGTCCTTGTTCCAGCAGGGTATTGTGAGGAACACTGGATTCAGGAGCTTGAAAAGGCGGTTGTTAATATGTTTGGTAACCTGGATATTACAAAATTATCAAACTTTCTTGATATGCCTGAAGATAACCTGAATGAATTACTAAAAAATCCATTCCACCTTAAGCCAAATGCATATGATTCAATAAAGATAGCCAAAGCCCTTGATATACCCCTGCACCCTGCTTATACCTTTCATTGGAAAACAGTTTCCTTTGATGAATTAAAAATTCTTGTAGACTGGCTTGATAAAATGAAGATAATAAGGGAGGATAAAAAAATAAAAATAGTTTTGCCATTAAAACAAGAGCCAAAAAGGGTTTTAGAGCTTATTGGCGTCCAGCATTCTGCTGTGGCCAATGAATTTGTTGTTATCAGAAAAGACGATGCAGCTGCTTTTTTGTCTAATCTCGGGGTTTCAGAAAAAGAGGATCTTGAAAAAACAAAAAAAATAATTGAGGAGAGCAGGGAAAAAAATGTTTTGGACATAATAAATATGCTATCAAAAATCAAGGTAAGGGACAAGTCAGGAATATTTATTGGCGCAAGGATGGGAAGGCCTGAAAAAGCAAAGATGAGAAAACTAACAGGAAGCCCCCATGTTCTGTTTCCAGTTGGCCATGAGGGCGACCGCTTGAGGTCATTTCAGGCAGCATTGGAAAATAAGAAAATAACATCTGACTTCCCTGTTTACAGGTGTGAAACATGCAGTAAGGACACTATTTTTTCTGTTTGTGAATCATGCGGAAGAAAAACAAAGAAATTATACTACTGCAACATCTGCGGCAATATTGAAAAAAACAAATGCAAGCATGGAGAGGCAAAAACATACAAAAACCAGAGCATAGACATAAGCTATTATTTTAATGCTATGCTCAAAAAACTTAAGATGAAAACATGCCCTGATTTAATAAAAGGGGTTAGGGGCACCTCAAACAAAGACCATGTCCCAGAGCATCTTATCAAGGGGATTTTAAGAGCAGAGCATGATATCTATGTCAACAAGGATGGGACAACAAGGTATGATATGACGCAACTGCCAATAACACATTTCAAGCCAAGGGAAATAAGAACACCTGTTGAAAAGCTGAAAGAGTTAGGATATTCAAAAGATATAAGTGGAAGGGAGCTTGAAAGTGATGATCAGCTGCTGGAGATAAAGCCCCAGGACATTATATTGCCATCGTGCCCTGATTCAGCTGAGGCTGGTGCAGACACTGTTTTGTTTAATGTTGCAAATTTTGTTGATGACCTCCTGGTTAAGCTTTACGGGGAGAAGCCATTCTACAACCTTAAATGCCCAGAAGACTTGGCAGGGCAGCTTGTAATTGCTTTGGCGCCCCATACATCTGCAGGAATTATTTGCAGGATAATCGGCTTTTCAAAAACACAGGGATTTTATGCCCATCCGATGATTCATGCTGCAACAAGGCGTGACTGTGACGGCGATGAAGCGAGCGTTATGCTCCTAATGGACTCATTGCTTAACTTTTCAAGGCAGTTTTTGCCTGCCCACCGCGGTTCAAAACAGGATGCATGCATTGTACTAACATCAAAGCTTATCCCATCAGAGGTTGATGACATGTTCTTTGACCTTGATGTTGGCTGGAAATACCCTCTTGAGTTTTATGAGGCGTGCAACAATTATGCAAACCCAAGGGGCCTGGATTTAGAGCAGATTAACACAAGATTAGGAACGCCAAACCAGTATGAAAACATTGGTTATACGCATCCTGTTGAAAATATAAACTCAGGGGTTTTGTGCTCTGCCTATAAGGCTATTCCGTCAATGGAGGACAAGCTCAAGGGCCAGATGGAGCTTGCAGAAAAAATAAGGGCTGTTAATGAAGCAGAGGTTGCTGCAATGGTTATTGACAAGCATTTTATAAAAGACATAAAAGGCAATTTAAGAAAATTCTCAATACAGCAGTTCAGGTGCGTAAAATGCAACAAAAAGTTCAGGAGGCCGCCTTTAATAGGCAAGTGCGACTCATGCGGCAGCAAAATAATCTTTACAATATCAGAGGGCTCTATCATCAAATACCTTGAGCCAAGCATTAGTTTGGCCAATAAATACGATGTCCCTGCTTATTTAAAGCAGACCCTTGAGCTTACAAAGAGAAGAATAGATGATGTCTTTGGCAGGGAAAAGGAAAAGCAGGAAGGATTAGGCAAGTGGTTTGGCTAGTCTCTTTCAGTTATATATTGTTCTTTCTGAGCATTAAGAATTATTTTCTGCTGTTTTTGCCTTTATGCCATCCAAGATGCCCATAAATCTTTGAATCCAGTTTGTTTATAGAATCCCTTAAATAAAAAGAATAACCCAGATTTGCAATTAACAACCCTATAACAAGCTCTTCAAATCCTAGGCTTCTTCCAAAAAGCTTGCTTAATAGTTCATATATTAAGTACACCAGGAATATTAGAAATATCCAATATACGATTTTTTTGAGAAGCTCTTGTTTTGTTTTTTTAATTTTAACCACCACGCAACCTTATAATAAACCATACAACTAATAAGATTATTATGATAATCATTGCTATTGTTAAGAAATCTGGTTTTTCTTTTTTGGCCATTTTCTATATAAGATAAATTTTATTTATAAAACTTTTGTTTTCTGGTCGAAAGAACTCCGAAGTTAATCTTGCTAAATTAATCTAAACATATGCTTTTTGTCCAAAGATTTAGTCAACTATCCAAACTAATGGCCTGCACATAGGGGACATCTTTTATTTTGATTATGTCCTTCTTGGAAATAATACCTGATTTAAGGCCCAGCCCAACTGATTCCTGGCCAACAAGATTTATCATATAGGCCTGTTCAAACAATTTAACAATCTCTTTTTCTGTTTTTTCTTTTCCATTGTAGAAATCAGAGCTTAGGTCAAGCTTTAAGTCAGGGGTTTCAAACTTTTTTCCTATAATTTCCTTATCGCAAACAGCAAGCATTAACCTATTGTTGGCTATTATATGCTCTTTAACTATCATCTTATATCTTTGTTTTAACAGGACGCCTTGCACCACAAGCAAGGCAATGCATAAATGTTATGCTCCCTTCCTTTAAAAGTTCTGTATCTGGCCTCTTGCACTCAGGGCAGATTACAAAAATATCAACATACTGCTTAATCTTTCCATTTATTATTGCTGACGAGATTTTACTTCCTATCAAAAGCCCTGTACTCTTTAAATCACCAGGCGTTGCCAGCTCTTTTAAAATATACTTCAATAGATGCTCTGGCTTTCTTCGCAGTGCATTAGCTATCTGGTTAAAGTTAGAGATAACAGTTCTGTTGCCTTGGATGTGGCCAATAACCCTTGGAACCTCAAACCTGTCTGTTTTAGAGCTTATTTCTGGAAGCTCTTTTCTGGCCTTTTTCAGCATTTTCTCATAATCCATTTTATGATTTGAAATCAAGGTTCATATATAAATTTATCTAAAACCAGCCTGCCATTAGAAAAGGTTATATTTGAATTCAAATTTCCCCTTGGAATGAAAAGAGTTGGGGTAGATATTGGTTCTGACAGCCTGAAGGCAGTTGTGATAGATGGAGAAAATATAGCCCTTTATCAAAAAAAGATAAAAGGAAAACCGGTTTATGCCTTAAAAGAGATCTTGGGTGAACTTATAGCAAGGCATGGTGGTAATGCCTGCATTGGTGTAACAGGCGTTGGCTCATTTTCTTTGTCAGACACTCTAAACAAAAAACAACTGATAAATGAATCAATTGCAACTAAAAAGGGCATAGAGTCCATTGTTTTGGATATCCGGGAAAATGAGAAAGTAGGGGTAATTGATGCAGGGGCATCAAGCCAGAGATATTTTGAGTTTGAAAAATGTGACAGGAGATTATTTTTAGAAAATTATAATTTAGAAGATAAGTGCGGTGTTGGTTCAGGCTTATTGCTCGAGCACATGGCCAAAAGATTTAACTATGGTTCAGTAGAAGAATTGTCTGATGTTGCCAATCAAACCAAAAAGACCATAAAGCTCTCTGCAAAATGCGGTGTTTTCCGGGAATCTGATGTTGTGCACCAGCAACAAAAGGGAACTCCAAAAGATGTATTGGCTGCCTCGCTTTACAGGGCATCTGCAGATAGTTTTAAAAACATCCTGTCAAACGGCATAATGCCTGAAGCGAAGATTATTCTTATAGGCGGCCTCTCGCTTAGCAAAGCCTTTGTTAAGCATTTAGCAGATGTTTGCAAGATACCAGTTGAAAGGATTATTATACCAAAGCAAGGGTTATATGCAAGTGCAATTGGTGCAGCAATCAATGGCCAGCATGCTTACCTAAATGGCATAATAAAAAAATTAGAGCAGAAATTAAACAAACCCTTCAGCTATGAGTCACAAGGCCCCTTAATCTTCAAAAAATCCAGAATCATGAAGCCAAAAGAAGATTGGCCTTATAATGCAGATATTCCTTTAGCTGGCTTGGGAATTGATATAGGCTCTGTCAGCACAAAGGCAGCATTGATAGCAAAGGTTAATAACAGGTTTAGACTGCTTGCATATCACTACAGGAGAACAGAGGTAGACCCTGTTGGGGCTGCAATAGACTCTATAAATAAGGTATACAACCAGGTTATGGAAAGGGGCTATAAAATTAAAAAGGTTGTTGCAGGGACAACTGGAAGCGGAAGGCAGCTTACTGGTTTTATAGCCGGAGCCTCTAAAGCCCATATTGTTGATGAAATCACTGCACAGGCTGCAGGCATAACAACAGTCTATCCTAAAAAAGAATTCAGTATTATTGAGTTTGGCGGCCAGGATTCAAAATTTATCAATATAAGCCAGGGGGTTGTTGTTGGCTTTGAAATGAACAATGCTTGTGCTGCTGGAACCGGAGCATTGCTTGAAAAATATGCCATGCGCAGAAACATTAAAATACAAGATTTTGGGGGTATTGCATTAGGGGCAAGGAAACCCCCTGATATAGACAGCACTTGTGCGGTTTTGTCAGAGCAATCAATCATAAAATATGAGCAGAATAATGTGCCTTTAGGGGATTTATGTGCAGCCCTTGCATTGGCAACTGCAAGGAATTATTTGGCAAAGGTGGTTAGCGGCAAAGAGATAAAACCAGTAGTTGTTTTCCAGGGTGCAACTGCATTTAATCTTGGGCAGGTTGCTGCTCTTGAAACTGTCCTCAAAAGAGGAATAGTTGTACCCCCCTGGCCCCATATCACAGGCGCAATAGGTGCAGCAAAATATGCATATAACAGCTCTGGCTTGGGCAGTTTTAGGGGATTTAAAAATATTTCAAGCCTTAAATATAGTGTTGGGTCCTATGAGTGTACTAATAAAGGATGTGGAAATGACTGCAACATAACAAAAGCTGAAATTGGAAAAGAGGAGTTTTATATAGGCGACAGATGCCAGAGATACAGTGCAAAAAAGCATGAGAAAAAAATAAGGCCGTCTAATTTATTTAAAGAGAGGCAGAAAATAATGGAGGCTTCATGCAGATGAGAGTCGGAATCCCAAGGGGATTGTTATTTAATGATTTCTCGCCCCTGTTTATCCCTTTTTTTGATTATTTGGGTCTAGAAACCATTGTTTCAGATGAAACTAACAGGAAGATAATAAATCGCGGTCTAGAGATAGTTCCAGCAGAATATTGTTTTCCAACCAAGGTTGCATATGGCCATGTCGACAACCTGCTGAAAAAACTAAAAAGAGAAGATTTTATTTTTATCCCCTATATTGCAAATACAGGGAAACCAACTGGCAGCTATAAATATTGTGTTACATGCCCATGGACACAGTCTACGCCAGACCTTATGAAATCTGCACCAGAGCTTATTAAGGAAGGCCTTAATTCAGAAAACCTTGTTTCTCCCTCCCTGTTTTTTGACTGGGGGTTCAATCATCTTGAGGACCAGATGAGGAAGGCTGTGGCAAAGATGGGCCATAATACAAAAAAGGTTAGGGCTGCACTTCAAGAGGGGTTAATAAATAAAGAAAGGTTTGACAAAAAAATTGAGGAAAAAACAGAAGAGGTTTTTGGTTCTATCCAAAGCAGATTTAAAGAGGAGAAATATAAGAATGAACCTGCCTTTTTGGTTATGGCAAGACCATACACAGCTTATGATGCAAATGTTAATAATGATATTGTAAATAAGATTTTAGATGCTGGCCATCTTGCAATCCCCCTTGAACTTGCCCCCATAGGAGCAATAGATATTTCTAAACAAATGCCAAAGATGTACTGGATACAGGGCCAGAAGAAGCTGGCTGCAATAGAACTGTTAAATAAAAACAGGAACCTGTTTGGGATTGATATAACCTATTTTGCCTGCGGTCCAGACACCCAGATAAACCAGCAGATGAGATGCAGGGCGCAAAAGCCATTTTTAACAATTGAGATGGATGAGCACACCGGAGATGCTGGAATCGATACCAGGTTGCAGGCATTCTTCAACACTGTTAAATCCTACCTAGAAATAGAGGCAAAGCAAACCAGCAGGGTTTTTAGCGTAAAGCTAAAGGGGCTTGATAAGATTAAGGGAAAAAAAATTCCTGTTTTTCCCCCGATGTCAAAACACAATCATGCACTATCTGCTGTTTTAAATGCATATAAAATCCAGTCAAAGGTTCTGGATGTAAGCCCTGATGAAACCATGGAAAAAGCAAGAAGCTGCACATGCGGTTTGGTATGCACGCCCTATTTACACACTACAGAGGCCATGCTTAATTTTATGCAAAAACCGGAATTTGACGAAAAGAAGTTTGCCTTTTTTCAGGCAACAACTGACTGCGGGCCCTGCAGATTAGGACAGTATGCAAGCCTGGAATCTCTTTTATTCCAGAAAAAGGGGATAGACGTTGACATAATAACAGGCGGCGAACTAGGAGCTGAGTTTAATCTTGGCATGCCCCTATTAATCAAGGCATGGTCTGGTATGACTGCAGTTGACCAGCTTGAAAAAATGAGAATGCATACAAAACCATACGAGGTTAATAAAGGGGCATCTGACAAGATTTATGAAAAATACATGAAAGGGCTTCTTGATTATTTGGCAGACCCAAAAACTAATCTTGGAAAAATAAAAACCTATTTAACTATAGGCAATGCATTTTTTTCTGATTTGTTTAATGGAAAATTATCCCCTGTTGAGAAAATCCTAAGAAATGCCCAAGAGGAATTTTCTCAAGTCAAAAGGACCAATGAAAAAAAACCAAAGATAGGCATAGTTGGCGAGTTTTATGTAAGGCTTCATGAGCCAGCCAACCAAAACATCATAAGAAAACTTGAGGAAAAGGGAGCAGAAGTCTGGCTAGCCCCGGCAACAGAATACTTGGCTTATTCTTATTACCTTAGCTCTGTTCTTGCAAGGGAAAAATTCAGCTTAAACAGAAAAAAAGCTGACTTAAGGGAATGGCTCTTGAAATCAGTATTATACAGGTTTATGATTGGTTATGAACATAAGTTGTTTAAGGCAACCCTGCCATATATGCAGGGCTTTGATGATATATCTGCAGAAGAACTGGTTTCAAACGGTGAAAAATATATCAGGCATTATATTGGCGGAGAGGCCATAGTAAGCATGGGAAAAGCACAAGATTTTGTAAAAAGAGGTTTGGATGGTATTATCAGTGTTATCCCATTTAACTGCATGCCAGGACTGACTGTAGCTGGCTTTATGCCCAAATTCAGAAAAGACAACAACAGCATCCCCTTTGTGTCCATAGAATATGATGGCTTTCAGGATAGCACAAGAGAGATGAGAATAGACACTTTTTTTGCACAAGTAAAAGAGAGGTATGAGAATAAAAAACAAACTGCTTTAAAAACAAAAGATATATAAATTAAATAAGAGCAGTTAAGCATATGGTTTTAGAGTCATTAGTCAACCCGATAAGAGCAGCAAAAAAGCCGTGGGAGCTATTTTTCATAGGCCTTTTTTATTCCTCAGTCGCCATTCTATTAAGCTTTTGGATATTTCACGAGCATACAAGCCTTGTCATGGTCTTTTTAACCACAATGGCATGCGTTCCCCTTGTTTATAATACAATAAAACTAGAGGAAAAAAAAGATGTTGTTGTCAGCGAGGAAACCACTTTATTGAGGGAGCATGGCAGGGTTATCTTATTTTTTCTGTTCCTTTTTTTAGGCTTTACTGTATCATTTTCTTTATGGTACACTTTCCTCCCGGCAGGCCTAGTGCAAAGTGCATTTTCTGTTCAGACGCAGACAATTGCAAATATCAACACAGGCATAACAGGGAGTTTTTTCCAGAATTTTGATATTTTCACAAAAATATTCTTCAATAACCTCAAGGTGCTGATTTTCTGTGTTTTATTTGCATTTATCTATGGCGTCGGGGCAATATTTATTTTAACGTGGAATGCATCTGTTATTGGCACTGCAATTGGAAATCTTATCAGAACAGGGGTGAGTGCAGAAGCCAGCATGTTGGGATTAGTAGGCGCAGCAAAATACTTTCATATTTTTTCCATTAGCTTGTTGAGGTATGCTGTCCATGGCATTCCGGAGATAGCTGCCTATTTTATTGGAGGTTTAGCTGGCTCTATAATCTCAGTAGCTGTTATCAGGCATGACTTGGGAACAAAAAAATATGAGAGAATAATCCTTGACTCATCCAACCTTATAATAATTGCAGTGGTTATTATTTTCCTGGCAGCCCTTCTCGAGGTTTATGTGACCCCTTTATTTTTCTAAGATACAACATAATTTTATTTCATCAATTTTTTCAAGAAGATCATCAAACTCTATACTTTAAATTCAAAAAGTGCAATCCTCCAAAAAATGTTGGAGTTAGAAAAAGCATTAATCTCAGCTGCCCTTGAAAAAGAGGCTCATAAGAAAAAAGGGGTTTTAGTTAGTGCCTGATTTTTTAAATATATCACTCTAGGATTTTTATTTTGCCTGGCCTTATCTCAAACATCTCCCCTTCCATAAGGAATTTCCTGATTATCTCCTCTGTTTCCCTTATGCCTGTTTTCTTGATTATTTTATCAATATCAACGCCCTGGCCAGAATCAAGCTCTTTTACTGCCTCATAAACTATCTGGGGCTTGTTTGTGGCTTTTTTGGGCTGTTCTTCAGGCTCGCCACCAACACTCTCAACAACTATTTTTTCCTCTTTTGCAGGCAGCTCTGCTGTTTTTAGGTCCTCTATCTTAAGCTCTATTTTTCTGACATCTATCCATTTCTTATTATTAATTTTTTTCATGATTTCAGGCACAATATATTTTTCAGAGCCATACTCCCTGGGCCTTCCAATCAATATCACAACATCGCCAACCTCTATGCTTTTCACACTGTCATTTTTTTCAAACGACCTTAAGGAGATAGCTCCGCTGCCATCGTCCACAACAAAGGACTGGTATTCAGGGCCGTCTTCTGTTTTAGAGATGACTGTCCCTATTAAATTTATTCTTGATATATGCTTGCCCTGCTTTGTTATTATGTAGTTTGGTGTCCATCCCTCTTCCTTCACATATTTTCCATTAATTAAATCAGCTATCCTTGCCTTGCATGCTATTTGTCTTTTTTGTTGTTCTGGCATTTTAAAGTTTGCTTATGAAGTTTCTCCTTGGCTCAAATATATCGCCTGAGCGTTTAAGCTTCTCTATAATCTCTTCAACCTCGCTTTCCTCAATACCCTTTTCAGATGCGCTCCTGAGAATGTCATCCAGTGGAATGGTCTTGCCAAGGCTGGCTTCAAGCTCGGTTATTATTTCCCTGACCTGCACAATCCTGCTTCTCTGGCTTGCAGGTATGCCTGTGGATATCCTGTCAATATCAATCTGGCCTGTCTCATAATCAAAGCCAACCTGCATAAGGCAGTATTTTAATATTCTTATTGCACGCTTTGCATCAGGTCTTGTAACTTTTTTTGAGAATCTTATTCTAGCAGAGCCTTCAGCAAGCCTTACCAAAGCTTCCAATTGCCTTGCTGAGATTGGTATTGGCTTTATTGCCTCTTCTTCTGTCCCCATGTTTCTTAAATCAACATAAAACTTTTTGATTTCCTCTATTGCGCCGTCTGTCAGTTTTGGAGAAATGTTCTGCTTTGCATAGGCAACATATTTTTTGAGCAGGGGGATTGGGACTTCTGGCTCTTTAATGTCTGTTTCCTGCTGGAGACTAAGAACATGGCTTGCAATCTTTTCATCCATATCCTTATTGGGCAGGTCCCTTACTGGAAAGATTAAGTCAAACCTGTTTATCAGGGCAGGAGGCAAATCAATCTGCTGTGCTATCGGCTGATAAGGGTCAAACCTTCCAAGCTTTGGGTTTGCTGCAGCCAGCACTGTTGTCTCTGCCCTTAATGTAGCCTGTATATTTGCCTTGCTTATGCTAATTCTCTGTTCTGATAAAGCCTCATGCAATGCAGACCTGTCTTCTGTGCTTATTTTGTCAAGCTCATCAATCATGCAATAGCCCCTGTTTGCAAGAACCATTGCCCCTGCTTCCAAGGCCCACCCTCTCAAAAACTCATCCCTTACAACAGCAGCTGTAAGGCCTGCACCGCTTGCGCCACGGCCAGCAACATACCTTGCCTTTGGGGCAGCATGGGACATAAAAATCAATAATGTGCTTTTTGCAGCCCCTGGGTCGCCTACTAACAATATATGCATATCGCCCCTTGTAATTGTGCCGTCTTTTCTCTCTTTTTTGACTCCACCCATTAACTGCAATACCAATGCCTCTTTTATATCATCATGGCCATAGATGGATGGGGCTATGCTTCTTGTTAGTTTTTCATAAATTTTTGGGTCATCTGCCAATTTCTTAATCTCTTTCTCATCCTCTTCGCTTATGTCAATTGTTTCAAATGTTTCTTCTATTGGCTCTATATAGTTTGCCTCTACAATAATATCAAATCTTGTTGATGTGCCGCCCTCTCTTAAAGGGATAGGAATTTCCTTTAATATGCCTGTAACCAGAATCTTGCTTCCAGGTGTTGTTTTTTTCTCCATTATTGGCTCTACCAAATCCTCTCTCAGAAAAACAGAAATCCTCTTTGACTGCTCTCCTCCTTCCAATGATTCAGGTGCTTCCTCAACAACCAAGCGCTGCGAGTCAACAAGATCCTTGCTCAAGAGCCTGAATTTGCCTTTTCTGCCGCAGGAACACCTTGCTGGCTCTCTGAATTTCTGGCCAAGCTGCAATATAGATATGGTATTGCCGCAGCTTGGACATTCAAACTTTGCAGAAACTGTCTGCGGCCTTACATCAGATGACTGCCTTACTATCCCTTTTAAGACAAGAAGCTTGTTTATATGATTAGCCCTTATATGCCTTATTGCAATCTGCTGGTCTTCTGGGATATTTGTCAGCCTTATTCTGAAGCGTTTTACTGAAATTGGAAGCTCAAACTGCTCAACAGCTATCTCAGCTGCCTTTATTGTTTCCTCTGGCAATTCTAAAAGCTCTTCTGCAAGCTCTGGGTCAAATCTTGACAATTCCTGAAAATCAATTACAAAGGAGCCTTTACCCTTTCTTACTCTTTCCAGTAATTTGTCATGATAGTTTTTTTCCAGAAAATCATAAAACCTTTTTATTTGTTCAGCAGCATCCATTATAAAAATTTACCCCCTATAACTAAAAATAAGGATTATTTATAAATTCTTTTATTATATAATGT
>CAYOHL010000015.1:0-16861 GCA_964403775.1 uncultured Methanosarcinales archaeon | reverse complement strand
TTCAATTCAGGAACTAAAAGAGGCCAGAAATAAATTAACCGAATTAGCTGTCCCATTAAACGAAAGGCCAAATAAAAGCTATTAAGTCAGGTTCTTCAGTAACCTTTAAATATGACCTCTTTTTCCTTTCTGTAAAATAGCCCGAGTTCAATGAGCGCTTTTAGGGTTCATGATTTGTAGTTCTCGGCTATTTTGCAGGGGTTAATTATGGCACATGAGGAATTCAAGCATCTTGTAAGAATAGCAAACACAGACCTAGATGGCAATAAAAAGATAGCAGATGCCATGAGGAAAATCAAGGGAATTAACTTTGCATTTTCTAATATGATATGCAAGCTTGTTGGTGTTGATAAAGCTAAAAAAACAGGCAACCTGCTTGACTCGGAAATAAAAAAACTAGATGAAGCTGTAAGGAGGCCAGAGGGATTTGGTGCCCCTTCATGGATGCTCAACAGAAGAAGGGATTATGAAACCGGCAAAGACAAGCATCTGCTTTCATCAGACCTTGCCCTTACCAAAGATAATGACATAAAAATGCTGAAGAAAATCAAGAGTTACAGAGGCATGAGGCATGCATTTGGGCTTCCGGTTAGAGGCCAGAGGACAAGGTCAAACTTCAGGAGAAACAAGGGAAAGGTTACCGGAGTTCAGAAGAAAAAAGTTAAGTCAGGAAGGGTATAAAATGGGAGCTCCTAAAAAACAAAGAAAAAAATATTCAACTGTACTGCACCCCTGGCAGAAGGCAAGAATAGATGAAGAGGCAGTGCTGTTAAGGGAGTATGGCCTTAAAAACAAGACAGAGATTTACAAGATGAGGTCCGTCTTAAAGGGATTTGCTGATCAGGCAAAAAATCTTATTGCATCAAAGACAAAACAGGCAGAAAGAGAAAAAATAGCATTGCTTAACAAACTATCCAATTTGGGGCTTATCACAAAAACAGGCGATATTGATGATATACTTGATTTAAGCATAAATGACATTATGGACCGAAGACTGCAAACCCTTGTTTATAAGAAAGCAAAAGCAAGGTCAATTAAACAGGCAAGACAGCTGATTGTCCATGAGCACATCAGTGTTGGAAACAGAAAGATAACAAGCCCGTCATATCTTGTTCCAGTTGAAGAGGAAAACTCAATTGATTTTGTTGCAAGCTCCAAACTTGCAGATGCAGAACACCCTGAGAGGGCTGTAATAGTAAAGAAGACAAAAAAACCCAAAAAACCAAGAAAGGCTGGTAACAAATGAAAGACAAAGAAATACCACAGACTCATAAGAGGGATCCAGAAAAAAAAGCATCAGTAAGGACAGGTATTGCCCATATATACTCATCATACAATAATACAATAATCCATATTACTGATATAACAGGGACAGAAACAATAGCAAGGACATCTGGCGGCCAAATGGTAAAGTCAGACAGGCTTGAAAGCTCACCAACAGCTGCTATGATGGCGGCAAAAAAAGCTGCTGAGATTGCAATAGAAAAGGGGATTAATGTACTTAATGTTAATATAAAAGCACCAGGGGGCCATAACGGGCCGAGCAGCCCAGGACCTGGAGCCCAGGCTGCTGTAAGAACCTTGTCAAGAGCAGGAATAAGAATAGGCATCATATCTGATGTTACTCCAATACCTCATGATGGATGCAGGAAAAAAGGCGGCAGAAGAGGCAGAAGGGTTTAGGAAGGTGATTAACCATGAAAATAGAGCTTTTAAAATTGGATAAAAAGCAGAATAAGCTTTCATTTATCCTCAGGAATGCTGATGCTGCATTTGCAAATGCAATAAGAAGGAGTGCTATTGAAGAGGTTCCTGTAATGGCAATAGAAGACATTGAGTTCAGAGATAACAGCTCTGTTCTTTACGACGAGATTATAGCCCATAGGCTTGGCCTTATACCTTTAACAACTGACCTTAAATCATACAACCTGCCAGATAAATGCAAATGCAATGGAAAGGGATGTGCACAGTGCCAGCTTAAGCTTATATTAAAAGCACATGGTCAGGGAACTGTTTATTCATCAGAAATAAAATCAACTGACCCAAAAGTCAAGCCAGTCTATTCAAAAATACCGATTGTTAAGCTTCTAAAGGGTCAAAAGCTTGAGTTTGAGGCAACAGCTGTTTTAGGCAGGGGAAAAGAGCATGCAAAATGGTGCCCCGGACTTGTTTATTACAAATTAATGCCTGTAATTGAAATAAAAAAGCAGTGCAAGAACCCAGAGACAGTTGTGGAGCAGTGCCCAATGAATATTTTTGAGATAAAAAATGAAAATTTAACTCTCAAAAAAGATGAAATTTTAAAATGCCACCTCTGCAATGCCTGTGTTGATGTATGTGATCCAAAAGGAGCAATAGAGGTTGGCAGAGATGACACTCAATTTATCTTTTATGTTGAATCATGGGGCCAGCTTAAGTGCAAGGAAATAATAGAAGAGGCATTAAAAATAATTAAAGATAATTCAAACGAATTTATTAAAGAGATTAAAAAGAAAGCAAGGCCACAGAAGGAACCCAAAAAGGAAAAATAACTCTCACGCGGGGGTGTCAGAGTCTGGTCAAATGAATACGGTTGAGGGCCGTATGCCTTAGTGGCTGCGCGGGTTCGAATCCCGTCTCCCGCATCAAGAAAATGGCAAAAAGAACAGGGTCAACAAACATTCACTTGAAAGAGCTGGTTACAGAGCTTAAAAAGAATTCAGCTAGCCATAACTCTAACCTGTGGAAGAGGATTGCAGATGAGCTTTCAAAGCCTACAAGACAAAGGAGGATTGTTAACCTCTCAAGAATTAACAGATACACAAAGGAGAATGAGAATATAATTGTTCCCGGCAAGGTTTTAGCATCCGGAGATTTAGACCATAAACTAACCATTGCAGCATGGCAGTTTTCAGAACAGGCATTAGACAAAATCAAGAAATCAAATTCAAGGGCAATATTAATTAATGAGTTGATTAAAGAGAATCCAAAAGGCAGGGGTATAAGAATTATCGGGTAAACCAAAATGATAATAGACGCTTCAGATATGATTTTAGGAAGACTGGCCAGCTATGCAGCCAAAAAGGCCATGTTAGGAGAAAGGGTTGATATTGTTAATTGCGAGAAAGCTGTTTTAACAGGCAATAAAAAATCAGTTATTGCAGGCTATAAAAGAAGAAATGAACTTGGAAGTAGGCCTACAAAAGGCCCATTCATGCAAAAGATGCCGGACAGATTTGTAAGGAGATGCATAAGGGGAATGCTGCCCTACAAACAGGAAAAAGGAATCAAAGCATTTAAAAGAGTTATGTGCTATATCGGAATACCAGATGAATTTAAGAACGAGAAGATAGAGACCCTTGACAATTTTAATGTTTCAAATGTTTCAAGCTTGAAATATGTTTATGTTGGTGAAATATGTAACTTAGTGAAGGAGAGAAAATGAAGATAATTCACATATCAGGAAAAAGGAAAAGGGCCATAGCAAGAGCCACTTTGAAAGATGGTAAGGGAATTATTAAGATTAATAACCAGTTGCTTGATTATTTTGAGCCAGAATTTTCAAGGATGAAAATAATGGAGCCATTGATTCTTGCTGGAGACTTAACAAAAAAAATAGATATAGACATTAATGTTGCCGGCGGCGGAATAATAAGCCAAGCAGAAGCAGTAAGGCTTGCAATTGCCCGTGCTTTGGTTGAATACTCAAAGAGCAGTTCATTAAAAGATACTTTTTTGAAATATGACAGGCACCTGCTTGTTGCTGATACAAGGAGAAAGGAAGCGGCAAAGCCAAACAGGCATGGCCAGGCAAGAGCTAAAAAGCAGAAGAGCTACAGGTGAGAAAATGATTATTCCAATAAGATGCTGGAGCTGCGGAAAACCAGTTGCACACCTCTGGGAAGAATATAATGAAAGGATAAAAAAAGGAGAAGAGCCAAAAAAAGTAATGGATGACCTCGGCCTTGAGAGGTACTGCTGCAGAGCCTTGTTTTTGGGCCATGTTGATTTAATAGATAATATAGCAAGGTTCAAGAAACATTAGTTCTTTTAATTTTTTAATATAAAGATTTAAATATAATCTTTATTTTTCTAACTAAATGCCTGATTTTAACAAGATTTCAAAGAAATGGAAAAAGCTTTGGGAAGAGAAAGATATATTCAAAGTATCTGAAGACACAAAAAAGAAAAAGTTCTACTGCCTTGAGATGTATCCTTACCCTTCTGAAAAGCTGCATGTTGGCCACCTGAGAAACTATTCCATAGGCGATGCTCTTGCAAGATTCAAGCGAATGAACGGTTTTAATGTGCTTTACCCAATGGGATATGATGCATTTGGGCTTCCTGCTGAGAATGCTGCAATACAGCATAATGTTGACCCAGAGAAATGGACGCTTAACAACATAAAGGCAATCAGCGAGCAGCAAAAAGCAATGGGAATGAGCTATGACTGGAGCCGCAAGATTCAAAGCTGTGACCCTGATTATTATAAATGGAACCAGTGGATTTTCTTGAAATTTCTTGAGAAAGGCCTTGCATACAGGAAAAAGTCAGCTGTGAACTGGTGCCCTGGTTGCAAGACTGTTCTTGCAAATGAGCAGGTTGAGCAGGGCAGATGCTGGCGCTGTAAGTCAGTTGTTGAGCAGAAGGATTTAGAGCAATGGTTCTTCAAAATAACTAACTATGCTGATGAACTTCTGAATGATATTGATACTTTTGAAGAATGGCCTGAAAGAGTGAAGATAATGCAGAAAAACTGGATAGGAAAAAGTGAAGGAGTTGAGATTAAATTTAAAATAAAAAATTCCAATGAAGCAATAAGCACTTTCACCACAAGGCCAGATACTGTCTATGGAATTACTTATATGGTTATTGCACCAGAACATCCTCTTGCAAAAAGGCTTGTGAAAGGAACAGAATATGAAGAAAAGGTAAATCATTTTGTTGAGGAAGTAAAAAAAGAGGAAATATCTGAAAGAATAGATGAGACAAGGGAAAAGAAAGGAATTTTCATTGGAAGATATTTCATCAACCCTTTCACAGGGGATGAGTTTCCATTGTACATAGCTGATTATGTTTTAATGGATTATGGCACAGGCGCTGTAATGGGGGTTCCAGCACATGACCATCGCGACTTTGAGTTTGCAAAAAAATACAATCTTCAGCTGAAGGTTGTAATCACACCTAAAGATAAAAAGCTTAAAGAAAATGAGATGATTAGAGCTTATATTGATGATGGAATCCTTATAAATTCAGGCCATTTTAATGGTCTCAATAATAAGGAAGCAATTAAAAAAATATCTGATTTCATTGAAAAAAAGAAATGGGGAAAAAAAACCATTAACTTTAAGATACGCGACTGGCTCATTTCAAGGCAGCGCTACTGGGGAACGCCTATCCCAATAGTTTATTGTGATAAGTGCGGAATAGTGCCTGTTCCTGAAAAAGAGCTGCCTGTATTACTTCCAAAGGATGTTAAGTTCTCAGGAAGCGGAAATCCCCTTGAAACCTCAAAAAGCTTTGTTAATGCAAAATGCCCAAAATGCAGAGGAAAGGCAAAAAGGGAAACAGATACAATGGACACCTTTATTGATTCATCATGGTATTTCTTAAGATATTGCAGCCCAAAATATGACAAGGCGCCGTTTGACAAAAAGGCAGTTGAATACTGGATGAATGTTGACCAATATATTGGTGGAATAGAGCATGCAATATTGCACTTGCTTTACGCAAGGTTCTTCACAAAAGCTTTAAGGGATTTAGGGTTATGCAAGATAAATGAGCCATTTAAAAGACTGATGACACAGGGAATGGTAATAAAGGACGGGGCAAAGATGTCCAAGAGCTTAGGAAATGTTGTTGACCCTGCTGAAATAACTGAAAAATACGGCCCAGACACAGCAAGACTATTTATCTTGTTTGCAGCTCTTCCTGAAAAAGAGCTTGAATGGAGCGACCAGGGCGTAAAGGGAGCATTCAAGTTCCTTAACAGGTTTTATTCCTTGATTGAAGATAACATGGATAAGATTTCCTTTGAAAATATTGATTTTAAGCAGCTTAACAGCAGGGATAAATATATGCTAAGCATCATGAATCATCTGATTAAAGATGTGACTGAAAACATTGAAGGGTTTAAGTTCAGCCTTGCAATAAGCCAGATAATGCAGTTTATGAGTGAGGTTGGAAAGCATGCTAATAAAGATTTAAACAAAAAAGTGTTTGGAGAGCTTATAAAAAATCTTATTCTCTTAATGAGCCCATTCACACCATTTATATGCGAAGAGCTTTGGAAGATGACTGGACTTAAAGGATTTGTTTCATTATCTAACTGGCCAAAATATGATAAAAACATGATTGATGAAAAGGCAGAGAGCTCTGAGGAAATGATTAACAGTGTGAGAAAAGATATTGCCTACATCCTTGGCCTTATAAAAATTGAAAAGCCAAAAAAACTGACTTTGTTTGTTTCAGAAAAATGGAAATATAAGTTTTTCAGAGAGCTTAAGAAAGAGATTGAAAAAACAAGAGATGTTAGCACTATTATGAAAGCAATAATGCCGAGATTCAAGGAAAACAGCAAAGATGTTTCAAAATTAATTCCTTTAATAGTCAAGAATCCAAGCAGGATTCCATCAGTGATTCTTGACCAAAATACAGAGCTTAATGTCTTACAAAACTCAAAGAAACTGTTTGAAGATGAGTTTAAATCTGCTGTTGAGATAGTCAAGGCAGAGGACTCAGAGCAAGCCAAGGCAAGAACTGCAATGCCTGGAAAGCCAGCTGTTTTGGTTGAATAAATGCTTATAACATAAAAAAGATGTGGCACTATGCTTAATGTTTTAGTTGTTTATGCAAAATATGATAAAGCAATTAATTTAATCAAGGGTTCTTTAAGAAAAAAAGACATAAACTTTAAATGCATAGAAAGGTCAAAGCTTAGCAAAAATATTTTTAAGAAAAAACATCTTATAATCGTTGTAGGTGGTGATGGAACATTTCTCAGGACAGCACACCTTGTTAAAAATGAGCTTGTTTTAGGTGTTAATTCTGACCCAAAAACCAAGGAAGGCTTTTTTATGGGCTCTTGTAAAGATGATTTTGATAAAAAGGTTGAGATATTTCTTGAAAACAGGTTTTATGTTGAAAAACTTACAAGGCTTAAGAGCAAAATTAACAAGAAGGAACTATGCCTTGCTTTAAATGAGGTATTTATTGGAAATAAAATTCCGTACAAGACATCCCATTATAAGATTTTTTTAAATAATAAAATTGAGGAACAGAAAAGCAGCGGTGTTCTTATTGGAACTGGCTCAGGTTCAAATGCATGGCTAAAGTCCGTGGGTGTCAAGCCGTTTTCTTCCTGCTCTAAGAAATCTTATTTTATTGTAAGAGAGCCATACAAGGGAAAACTAACAAGACCGCTGCTTACAAAGGGGTTTATTAGCCATAATCAGATTCTTAAGATTAAGTCAGAAATGAATAATGGCATTGTTGCTCTTGATTCAAATAAAGAATACAGGTTTAATAAAGGCTCTGTTATAGAAATAACCCTTTCTAAAAACCCCCTAAGGCTTGTAAAATTCAAATAAAGCGGGAAGGCATGCCTGAAAATGGATAATAGCCCCAACTATCAGCTACCTTAACTCTTTCTCAGACCCGCAACCCCGCAAGCACCAGTCTTAAAGGTTAATGCTGCTTCATTCCTGATCTGACATGTTTCCCTAAAAGGCCAATCCTGCAGGACAGATCCTCAACGTCCGAGCCAAGACCAATAATTAAGGCAATTACCTCTCCCCAGGCTTCAGCCCCACCATAAAGCCCATTGATGGTAACAGGAGAGGGCTAACCCCCCGGCCTAGTCTTCCCAAAGGCCTGTAATACACTATGTTTTTTAAGTCTTTCGATAAAAATTTGTGAAGTTATAATCAAAGAATTATTTCTTTTCTTTTTGGTATTCAAAGTAAGAATAAACAATTAGATAGAAAGCAGCAAAGAGAACAGGAATAAGAATAAAATAAGTTGCATATTTCTGGAACAAAAATCCAATAAGAGCAATTATGCCTGCTGTCTTAAACATCTTGGAGCCGAGCTTGTGTGTTTTGTTCCAGACCTTATCACTGCTCAAGGTCCATGGCGTCCTTATGCCGATGAACCAGTTTCTTTTTGCGTTTTCAAGAAGAACCCCAATATAAAAAAACAAAAACCCCATCAAAATTGGAAAAGCAAGATTAGGGCTTATTTCAATTCCAAGGTTCCACAGGATTGTTTGAAAATAAACCAAAAGCATGAATATAAAAAACAGAATAATAAACCCATCATAGTATTTTCTAAATTTTTCAATGTTATTTTTCAAGGGGTCTATTCTTGGAATAGCAATAAAAAGCAATGCAAGGCCTACAAAAACAAAAGGCATTAAAAACACCCCCCAGAATCTTGACATATAACCATCAACCTTTCCTTGAGCATTCCAGTGCGAGGCCATCTGCTCTGGCATCTTGGGATAAAGATAAATACCAATAACAAAACAAGCAATAATAATTATCAACATAAATAACTCGGATTTTCTCATGGTCTTTTAGATTGCTTTAAAGATTATTTTCTTAATACCCTCAACATGGGCCTTATTGCTGCCAGGACAAAGATTATGGCATACCAATACCACTCCAAGGAAAGAATTGGATTCCAGAGCTTTGCCACCATTAGAATAAATGCAGCAGTACTAAGCTTTGTCAGTGAAATGTCATACCACTCCATTTTTTTTATTTTTTTATTTAGCCATTCAAAACAAGCCATTTGGCTCACCTCTTTACATATTTTTATTTTGGAATTTATATAATTTGTGTTTGGAATTTATTCAACTTACTCATATCTTAATGCATCAACAGGCTTCAGCCTTGATGCTGCTCTTGCAGGGAAGAACCCGGAGGCAGCTCCAACCATAAAAGAAAACACAAGGCAGCCAACTATAAGCCACCATGGAAAATAAGGCTTGAGAAATGAATAACCTGTAAAAGCAATAATAACAGCCCCGAGCTTTGCTAAACCATAACCAAGCAGCATACCAATGCCACCTCCAATCAACCCCAGCATTCCTGACTCAAAAAAGAACATAAAAAGAATAGTGCTGTTTTTTGCGCCAATGGCTTTCATAATCCCAATTTCCTTTGTTCTTTCTAAAACAGCAGTATACATTGTGTTCATAATGTTTACAGCAGCCACAAGCACAGATATCCCTGCTATTATTACTAAGATAGAATTAAGCACCAATAAGACCGTGCTGAATGTCTCCATAAGCTGCTCAAATGACATGATATAAAAATCTTCCTGCCCTTCCTTCTGCCCCTTTTTGTTTCTCAATTTTTCTTTAAGCTTATCTGCGAGCTCAGTTGGAACTACGCCTTTATCTGCTCTTATATATATGTAGCCATACTCATCTCCAATATCAAAAAGCTCTTTCATGGCATCATTTGTCAGGTAAACATTTGAATCATCCTGAGGATTGCCTATTTCTTCATAAAATCCAACAATATCAAATGATTTACCATTGATAAAAATATTGTCACCGAGATTTAAAGGCTTAGAAAAAACCTTGTCGGCAACCATATAGTTATAGCCTAGAACAGCCTTGTTTTTATCCCCTTTTTTTAAGGCCCTTCCTTTAAAAATTCCATAGCCTGCGAAAGCCTCTTCAACAAACCTTCGCTCAGATGGGTCAGTAGGCATACCTGCGATGAAAACCCATTTCCCCAGCTTTCTTTTATCAATTCTAACCTCGCTTTGCTTGAGTATCATTGCGGTAGCTTCTGAAACACCCCTTTGCTTTTTTATGAAATCAAGGTCATCTTTTGTAAGATATACTCCTCCACTACCCGGAAGCTCCATACCTTTTGGCATGACCATAAGCTTGTCTGTCCCCATTTCCTCGCCCATCACCTCCATGTAGTTTCTAAGGCCCTCACCAAAGCTGATTAAAACAAAAATAGCCATTATTCCTATTAGTATGGAAAGAATAGTAAGAAAGCTTCTTGTAAACCTGTGCTTAATATTGGTTGTGATATATTTGATTAAATCTTCTATCATCTTATACCCTACTTAGTATGGCGCAACGCCTCTACTGGATTGAGCCTTGAGGCTCTTATAGCAGGAATTATCCCAAATATGCTGCCAAGCAAAAATGAGCCAACTACTGAGCCAATCACAAGCCAAATGCTTATATCTGCCCTGATAAGTTCGCTTCCAAGCAGCATACTTCCGATAAAAGCAATCCCCTTTGCAATACTTACCCCCATAACAGCGCCTATTATTCCTCCAACACTGCCTATCATCCCAGATTCAATAAAAAACAATGTAAAAATTGTGCTGTTTTTTGCGCCAATTGACTTCATTATGCCTATTTCTTTTGTACGCTCAAGAACAGATGTAAACATAGTGTTCATTATTCCAATGCCGCCAACAACTATGGATATTACTGCAATGATATAAACAAATAGCTGTACAGCAAACAAAGTTGAATTAACCTGGGCAAGTATAGCTTGCGGCGTCTGGACTGTAAAATCCTCTTCCCCTTTTTTAACTCCCCTTTCTTTTCTCATAACCTTTTCTATATTTTCCTGCACAGCCTTGATATCAGCATTTGGATGAACCTGCGCTACAATAATATCATATTCATCATCTGAAATGCTTAGCATCTTCCTTAAATCATCTTCCTGAATAAAAACAAGGCTGTCAACAGCAAAACTGCCTGTTTTTTTAAGTATGCCAACAACCTCAAATCTCTCATCCTGTACAAGAACCTTTGAGCCTACATAAATCTGTTTTTCAAATCCTGCATTCTCACTTCCAAGATTACTGCCCAAAACTATCTTTTTAGTGTCGCCATCCCTGAGCAACCTGCCTTTTTCAGCCTCAAGGTTTAGGGCAGACTCAATAAGTTTTCTTCCATTCCCCTCAGCTATGCTTGCAGCCATGCCAAACTTTACATTGTCATTATATTCAATTTTAATGCTTCTTGCAAGCCTTCCGGCAGCAACCTTTACATCATTAACATCCCCAATCTTTTTCACATTGTCCTTTGTCAGTGGGTTTACAACCCCTGTTCCAGGCGGCCCCATGCCCCCTGAAGCCATTACAGTCAATTTATCGGTGCCAATGTCGCCAAACTGAGAGCTTATCGCTACCTTCAAGCCCTGGCCTATCCCAATAAGAGAAACAACAGCAGTTATGCCTATGATTATGCCTATCATAGTAAGCCATGACCTAAGCTTGCGGTTTTTTATTCCATCAATTGCAAATCTAGAATAATCTTTCAGCATTCTTGCTCAACTAAAAAACATCTTACTGATGCTCCTTTCTCTTTTTCCACCACTTGTATCCAAAATAACCAATCACAACAATTGTGAATACTGCAAAAATGCCTCCATATCCCCCGCTGGCTCCGTCCAAACTATATTTTTTTGCTTCATTCTTGCTGTAAATATTAAGATAAATGGTTTCCTGTTTCTCATATTTGTTGTTGGTTGGGTCAAGATAGTTGTAATTCAATATTAATGGAACATTTGAATCCTCTGTGTCTTTTATATAAACCTTGAATTCAGCAATCTCATAATCATCTGACTCAATATTCCCCAAATAAACTTTTGAGGAGGATATTACCTTAATATAATCGCTTTCCTTTAATTCAACATCAAGCAGCTTTACATCAGTTGTTCCTTTATTTATAAAAGAAATACCGACTCTTCCAACCTGCCCTTTCATATATGCATTTGTTGAATCAACTAATGGCTCCAGGATTGGCTCATCACCAACAATTACACTTATAATCTCTGATTTTGAGTAATTTATCCCAATCCTATCAGAGTACTCAATAGTTATAGGAATCTTATAGACATCTGAATCTGCATTTGGGTCTGGAATAAGTGTGAACTCAACTGTCCTTGTTTTTCCTGCATCAATACTTTTTATGACCTGCTGGTTTGTTGTTCCAAAGGGAGAGAACGGAAGCTCGCTGTAACTCAGACTAGTTGCAGTCTGCAGGACTGTTATCAGGCTGAGTTTTATTTTAATATCCTTAAGCAATGAATTTGCCATGTTCTCCAGCTCAATGCTTAAAATAGCTTTCTTGCCTGGAGGCATAGGGTCTGGAGCATAACTAACTTTTTTTACATTTAATATTGCATCATGGGTCCTTATATTTATGTAAAACTTTCCTGGCTTGTGCCAGCTTACTCCATTATCCAAGCTATATCTTACCTCAATCTCATTAAGGCCCTCAACAGCATTCTCGTCAACCTTAAGCCTGTATGTTACTATGATCCCGATATCGCCCATTTGCCTTCCCCACATGCTTCCGATTTTTTGTGTTGCACTTACCCCTGGATCAAGAGAGAAGGGAAATTTAGGCAGAACCTCAAAAATAACATTCTCTGTATTTGAGGAGCCCGCATTCTCTACTTTCCACTTTACCTCAACATATTTTCCAGGCTCTGCAGGATCAGGATCCTGGTTAATAAGGCTTACATCAATATTTGCAGAACTCGAAATACCCTCTGCAAAAACAGCTGCACAAATTATCAGCACCATATATAATATTCCGGTTGATTTTATCTCTTTTTTCATTTTTTTAACCTCCATTTAAAATAATTTTTCTGTTATCCTTATTGTTTTATTATTACTCCATCCTTAAGATATGCAATTCTGTCTGCATGCTTTGCAAGCTCAGCATCATGCGTGACCATTATGATTGTTTTTCCCTCTTTTTTGTTTAGATTTTTTAAAAAACCCATTACAATCCTTCCTGTTTTTGAGTCAAGGTTTCCTGTCGGCTCATCAGCAAGTATCACGCTGGGATCATTTGCTAATGACCTTGCGATTGCAACGCGCTGCTGCTCACCACCAGAAAGCTCTGATGGTTTGTGGCTCATTCTTCCTTCAAGCTGGACAAGCCTTAGCAGTTTCTCAGCTCTTTTTTCTCTTTTACCTGCAGAAATTCCCTGAAATATCATCGGCAGGGTTATATTTTCTTTTGCTGTTAATGTTGGAATAAGATTAAATGTCTGAAATATGAATCCTATTTTTCTGCCCCTTATCTGGGCAAGGGTTGATTCAGGCAGATGGGCAATGTTCTTTCCTTCAAGGTAAACATCCCCTTTTGTGGGAATGTCCAGGCAGCCAACCATATTTACAGCTGTGCTTTTTCCAGAGCCGCTTGGACCCATTATTGAAACAAACTCATTCCTCTTCACACTGAAATTCATTCCCCTGAGTGCATTTACATTAACCTTTCCCATTTTGTAAATTTTCCACACATCCTTTAATTCAATTATTGTATCAGTCATTTTTTCAGTTTGCTTCTTACTTTATTTACTATCTCAATAATATTTTTTATTATTTCCTCAGAAGCAAGTACCTCTTTATAATAATTTTCTACTATCCTGAGCTCCTGTCTTGACTTTTCTGATTTCTCTTTTTTATATTTCTCTATTATTGAAGGCAGCTTCTGTTTTGTTGGAATAATTATTTTCTCATACTTTTTTTTCATTAAGTCAAGTGAAAATACAGTTAGGTCCTTTTCCATATAAAAGTATGCCTTTCTTGAGCCGGGCTTTCTTGTTCTCTTTATAAGACCTATCCTTTCTATAAGCTTAGCTGCAGTGCATACAGCAGACAAGCTATAATGTGTCCTTTTTGAAAGTTCTTCAAGTGATATTTCTCCTGGCTCTGCATAAAGAATGGCAATTAGTTCTGATGAAAGCTCGTCAAGGCCATTCATCCTGCAGTTTTCCGTCATCAGCTCTATAAACTCTTCCCTTGGGCTCTTTAAAGTGCTTATCATCTTTATTCACTACTTTCTGAACTTTCAGTATTTTATGAAAATTATGAAAGCTGATATTTAAAGATTTTGGTTTTTAAAATAACATCATGAAAATAAGAACTTATGCAAGTTAGTTAGAATTATTATTTTTTTTCTTCTGAATTTTTCTTATTTCCCTGCAAAAATGATGCTATCCAAATCTCTAAGTCCTTAAGCAATGTTGTGGCCCTCCTCATTTCCTCAACAGCCCACCTCATTTTTTCTTTTTTATACTCTTCGCTTGAGCAGGAGGATATAACATCTAGTATTTCATCCCAGTAATGGACCCCCTCTTGATACAGCCTGAGTTCAAGAAGAGAGCATACAGCATCAACAGCCCCATACTTTAGCCATCCCTCCGGCGAGTTGGGATTATTCCACATCCTATGGTGTATTTGGGTCCTATGCCTTTCAAGCGCCTCCTCAAATATTCTATTTTTTTCAGGCGTATCCTTTTCTGTATATGCAAGGCCATGCATAACCTCCCATTCCAGTTTATTGCCTTTGCCAGCAAGATCATGTGGAGTTTCACTTTCCTCATCAATAGAAATTCCCAGCTTATCCAAGTAAAAATGTACGCTCTTGCTGTGCTGCCAGGCATTTCCAGCGTATTTTATCACTTCTTCTTCTTTTAAGTCATTAGGCTTATGTATTCTATAAAGTCTGACAGCATACTCTATTATCTCATTTTTTGTTGTGTCTTTTGTTATTTTAGGCATGTCATTAAGATTATCCATTTTCCAGATTATGATTCACTGCTTGTTAATAAACTTTGCCTAAATTAAGCCAGCCAATCCAAAATTCTGTGTTAAACCAAAAGATTTATTAAATAAAAACCATATCCTAATATTCATGCTGCCACAAATCATTTTTTTGGGCACAGGGGGGGACTGTTTTGTTGTCGGAAAGCAGTTAAGGGCCTCTGGGGGAATAATAATAAAAGCAGAGGATATGCAGTTTCATATAGACCCCGGGCCAGGTGCTTTAGCAAGAGCCAAGCAATATGATGTTAACTTAAGGGAAAACACATGTATTCTTGTTTCACATAGCCACTTAAACCATGCTAATGATATTAATGCAGTTATAAGTGCAATGACTCATTCTGGCCTTGACAAAAAAGGCGTTCTTATATCAAACAAGATAGTTATTAACGGTGATAATAATACAGGTGCAGTCTTACTGAATTTCTACAAAAACTGCCTTGAAAAATATATTATTATTAAGGAGAACCAAAAAATTGGCGTTTCTGATGTTGAGATAAGGACAACTCCAACAAAACATGGCATAGAAAATACTGGCTTTAAGATTATAACGCCGGAATTCAGCCTTTCATATGTCTCTGACACAAGCTATTTTACTGGTCTTGCTGAA
The DNA here is from genome assembly GCA_964403775.1 of uncultured Methanosarcinales archaeon. Lineage (GTDB taxonomy): Archaea > Nanobdellota > Nanobdellia > Woesearchaeales > CG1-02-33-12 > CG1-02-33-12. Next base: position 1,662 of record CAYOHL010000015.1, on the reverse strand, counting down.
ATGCATAAGGGCTCTGACATCTTGATTTTAAATATTGTAAACCCGTCTGGAATTAATTCAAAAATAAACCTTAACTCAGACGATGCTGTAAAGATAATAACCGAGGTAAAGCCAAAGCTTGCAATAATACAGCACTTTGGCATTAAGATGCTTGAGGCAGACCCAATGTATGAGGCCAGGGAGATACAGAAAAAAACATACACTCAGGTAATAGCTGCAAAGGATGGAATGGCCATTAACCCATTATCATACTCTTCATCATTAAGGCAAAAGACATTAAAGAATTTTTAGTTTTATATGCAAGTTCATATGCATCCCTTAAAATGTTTTTTCCATGCCTAAACCATACCTTCTTTTTAGCTTCTTCTATGCTCATCCATTTCCAGTCAATATGTTCTGGCTCGCCGAGTTTGATTTCTCCCCCTAAATATTCAAAAACAAAAGCAATAACCCTAATTTTGATTTTTCCTTTTTTATATGGTTTTTCTCCCCAGTAAACCTTGTTTATTTTTTCTATTAATCTAACATTCTCTAGTCCTGCCTCCTCCTTTATTTCTCTTAAAGCTGCTTCCCCATCATTTTCATTAACATTTACAGCTCCTTTCACTGGCTCCCAGCCCTGTTCCCATTCCTCCCCTTTCCTTAAGAACATCAGAACCTTTTTTTCCTTATTAAATATAACAGAAACCACAGCATGCAGAATTCCATTTATTATCTTAGTTGATTGTTCCATATTATTATTGATAAAATAAGTTTTATATAAGTTTTTTTGATTTTCAAAAATCCATTAATCCTAAACAATTGTATTCAATAAGATTATAAAACCATAGCCAGCTAGACAGCCTAGGCTGAGGAAAGGCATTGCAGGATAAAACCTGTCTTCTTTGCTTTTAACCAACAAAATAAGCAGTGTTGTTGAGACAAAGATTGGTATTATCAAGGATGTTAAAAAACCTGCATTTTTCATCACAACACCTGCAAATACCAGTGGAAATGCAATATCACCGCCGCCAAGGATTGCTGTTCTGATTCTTTCAATTTTTTCAACCTTGCCTGGTTTTCCCTTATCTTCTTTTTTAGGCATTTTGTATGGAATAGAAAGGCCTGCAAAAGCCCTTGAGCTTGTCTGGAATTTAGCCAGCTTTACCATATGCCTGCTCTTCCAGACAGCATATATATCATAAAGAGATATAAGTAGCAACAGCATAAAGACAGCATACAGGTTCATTATAGGGACAAATATTGCTGCAAATCCCCCATAAATAAAGACTTCAGTGATATTATGCACAAAAATGTTTGGCCTGACAATCTTGAACAATGCCAAAACAATGCTTATTATTAATGCAATCTCTTGTTTAATAAATGGCTTTAGCGCTATTGTAAGGAACACTACAACGCTGATAAAGAACCAGAATTTCCACCAGTTGACCTTCTTGAATTTTATCAGCAACATTAAAAGACCTGTTCCCAAAAGAACAGCTATTAGAATGTATATAAAAGAGCTGCTTTCCTCTAAAGGCGGCCTCTCAAAATCATAAGGCAGTTCTTCCCATTCTGTAACGCCTGTTTCTGCTGTTTTTTCATGATCAATATACTGGTTTGTTATTGCGAGGCCAACAATTTGTGATAAAAAAAACAATAATACAAGCATTACTGTTACCT
>CAYOHL010000014.1:0-16897 GCA_964403775.1 uncultured Methanosarcinales archaeon | reverse complement strand
TTTGTTATGCTGTTCCTTGTAGCAGCAGTTAGTGCAGTGGCACCAACAATAACAGCAAACATAACAAAGCCAGATATTGTTTACACAAACACTGACTGGCTCTTAAACATAACTGCAACAGACAATGAAAATGCAACATTTACAACTTACACACAGTTTTACATAAACGGCTCTGAAAGCGGTTCTGAGCTCTCATTTATAATTTCCAACAACACAAACACAAATGTTGCTAACTTGTCAAGCTCAAGCTTTGGCAAAGGAGCTTCCTTGATTGCAGAGTTTTGGGCAGGTGATGGAACTGACACAACAGCCAAGGTTAATACAAGTGCTACTGTGCAAAATTCTATCCCAATAATCAGCTCAGGAACAATCACAGTTGATTCCCATGAAGATGCTGATACAGCCACAATTTCAGCCTCTGATGCAGATGGCGATTCCTTAACATACTCTGTAACTGCAGTTGGTGATCCCACATTGGCATCATGCAGTATATCTGGAACTACATTGACTGCAGCAAGAGTCAATGATACCAGGACAGGAACAACAACCTGCACTGTAACTGTTAATGATGGAACAGCAACAGCATCAGCTGATTTTACAATAAATATAAACAGGAAATCAATGCTGGAAATATATGACCTTGATGTTTATGTTGACAACAGCAAAGACTCAAACTTAAATGATGGGGACACAATAAGCAAGAAAGCCAAGCCAAGATCCAATATTAAGTTTGATTTTGTAATAAGGAACTTATTTGATGAGGATGAGGAAGACATAGAGATAGAGGACATAACCATTTATGTTAAAATCAAGAAAATTGATGACGGTGACGATTTAGAGGAAGAGACAAAAGAGTTTGACCTTGAGGCAGAAGAGAAAAGCCCAATAAAATCAGTTGAGTTTGATATTCCTCTGTCTGTTGCCAAGGGCAGCTATGATGTTGAGATTGTTGTGGAGGGAGAGGAAGCTAAGTCCCCATACACAAAGCACAGGGTTGAATGGAAAATTACACTTGAAATAGAGAAAGAAAAACATAACATGAGGCTTGATAAAGCAGAGTTTGACAGGACAACATTATCCTGCGACAGGGAAACCACTTTTTTTGTTAAGCTGGTTAATCTTGGAAGCAGTGACGAAGATGAACTTATATTAACAATAGAAAACAGCGCATTGGGAATTAACATAAAACAAGAAGATATTGAGATTGATGAGGGAGATGACTGGAGCAGGTCCTACACAATAACTATAAGTGATGATGTTGCACCAGGAACATACAAGGTAATCACAAAGATGTATTATGACTCATCAGACTACTATGACAAGGAGTTTGAGTTGAATGCATATGGCTCAACAGACCTTATAATAAAGAAATGTGAGGTAACAGCTCCTGTAAAAGAGGAAAAGGAGCCAGAAGAAGAGGAAGGAGAAATTATTATTACACCAGAAGAAGGCGAAGAGAAAAAAGAAACAATACCTGGTGAAATAACAAGAGAGGTCTCTTTCCAGGACACAAGCCTATACCTTGTTTTGTTAGTGGCAACAGTAGTTATCTTGGCAGGAATATTCCTGGCAATGATATTCAGGCTATTCCCAAGAAGATAATTTTTTAATTATTTTTATTTTTGTTTATTTAATTTTTATTTTATTCTAAACTTTTTGATTTTTTATTCTAATTTTTAATTAAATTTTAAATTTAATTATATTTAATTTTATTATGATTTTTAAACTTTTTCTAATCTAAAACAGTAAAATTTCCATAGAACACAAAAGATTTCTTTTTATAGCGGATATTTTAATGTTTTTTCTTAAAAAGTGTTAAAAACTATTTTTAGCTAGATATTCTAGTTTAATTTTGGGGGTGTAAAAATGTATAAAAAATTTTGCATGGCTTTTTGGCTTTGTTTTGTTTTTCTTATAGCAAAGAGCGTAAATGCAATTGTAATAAACGAAATAATGTATAACCCGGATGGAACAGATGCTGGCCGCGAGTGGATAGAGCTGTACAACAATGAGGATTTTAGCGTGGATATCAGCGAATGGAAGCTGTATGAAAATAACATCAATCATGGGCTGACACTCTCTCAAGGGGATTTTGTTATTCCAGGCAGGGAGTATGCTGTCATAGCAGATAACAGCGATATTTTTTTAGCAGATTACCCTGATTTTAACAAAACCCTTATTGACAGTGCTTTTTCTTTAAGCAATCTGGGAGAGCTGATATGCATCAGGGATGGCTCGCTCTCATTGGTTGACTGTGTCAGCTATTCCCCAAGCTGGGGCGCAGATGGAAATGGAAAAAGCCTGGAGAGAAAAAACCCTGATGAAGAGAGCACTGAAAACAATTGGGCTGAAAGCATTTTAGATAAAGGGACGCCTGGCTTTAAGAACAGTGTTAGCAGCACTGGCCCAGGACAAAACCAAACTGCAGAGCCAGAAACAATCTCGGTTTATGTTAATGTTATTGGAAAAAAGCCATGCATCAGCAATATAACTATCTCTCCGGATTATTATGATATGGAAGGGTTCCAGGTAATGCCCAATGCCGGGAAAAACAAAGAGATTACAATAACTGCTGTTATAACTGATGACAACAGCATAGACAATATTATTAGTTCAACTGCAACAATCAAAAACAATGAGATAGAGCTTTTGAAAAAAGAAAGCATAAGCGAGCATGAGGCTGTTTATGAAGGCAAGACAAATATGAGTTTTTATGATTATCCGGGCAGCTATGATGTAGTTATCAAGGCAGTTGATAACCTTGGCTCAGAGGAAATTAAAACAGCCCAATTTGAATATCTTGGGCTCTTGGCTGTTGATATAAATCTTGATAGTGTTAATTTTGGTGAGGTTGCCGCTGGAACAAATAAATCCCTTGATGAAAATAATGGTTTAACCATCCAAAACACTGGAAATATTGCCTCTGACATTGAGGTTAGCGGTACAGATTTAACAAACGGCGAGGAAATCATAGATATAGCTAATTTGCAGTACCAGTTTAGCGGTTTTTCATTTGTTTCTTTGTTAAAAAATCCCGCAACAGCAGGCACTAATCTCAAATGCGGCGAGTCAAGTTATGAGGAAATGAACCTAAAACTGCATATACCGGAAGGAACAAAAATAGGCTCTTACTCAGGCTCTATAACAATAACAGCTGTTGCTGAATGAAGATGAGGATTTTTATTTTTTTATTTATTTTTTTATTGCTCTCATTTACAAGCTCAAATGCTATTGGCGTTTCTCCTGCAAGAATTGATTTTGGCGTTTTATCTAGGGAGAATCCTGTTGAAATGGAATTCAGCATTTTTAACACACAGGACAAAGAAACAAATTATCTTGTACACACAGCCAGCTATGAAGGCTGGTTTGAGTTTATTCCAGAAGAGGTTTCAATTCCTTCAGGCCAAAGCGCAAAAATAAGAGCAATAGCCAATATTCCCAATGATATTAGTTCAGGTGAATATAATACAATTTTTTACATAAAACAAATCCCTGCCCATAATGATAGGATTAGTATGATTCCAGCTGTTGCAATCAAGGCAACTCTTTTTGTTGCAGATAAAGATTGGTCAGCAGATAATGTCAGCCTGCCTTTAAAGGAAATGGAATTTAGCCCTACAAAAGAAATTCAAAACAGGACAAATCAAAATGAAAAGCCAGAAAACAGCTCCTTGTTTAAAATTAACAGCAATGCAGTAAAACAAACCAACCAACAGAAAAATTTTGCAGAGATTGATAAAAAAGGTCTTATAATAACAGCATCAATACTCTTTATAGGCATTTTACTGCACAGCTTTAAGAAGACCGGACAATTTGATTTTTAAGAACTCCAACCAGCTTATAAAATCTCCTTATTTTCCTGCTGTTTATTTCAAGCTTTTTATTTGCTTCACTGACAAGCAGCCTTAGATAGCTATCATCAACAAAAATTTTTCCATTTTTTGCAATTATGGTGTCAAACTGCTCAGAGCCGATAATCTCAACAATAATCTTTTTTCTTGCTGTTATTATGCCGGAATGCTTAAACCCAGCATTATTGCTTAAGTCAAGTATTTTCTGGGCATGCTCAATTGTTCTGCATGCAACATGCATTATCATTGACTCCTGCCTGAACCATAAATCATCATTTTGGGTATTCTTTAATTTATTTTTTATTTCATCAAAATTAGCCTTGCTGTGCTTTGAGAAAAGGAATTCAACATCGCATTTTTTTCCTGATTTAGGCCTTTTTATTAAAAGTATGCGGCCAGAGCATGATGAGGTGGTGTAATAATCCGGGAGAGAGTTAATACAACCAACTAATTGTTTTACCTCTTTGTCTATTGAACCTTTTTTGGACTTGTCAATCTTGTTTAAGTAATCTTTTTTTTCTTTCTCAAAATCCATAAGCTTATAAAAAATCAAGAATATAAATATGTTGCTATAAACCTTACCCGCATATTTTATCTATTTCCTTTTTATATTTTTCATGTATCTCAAATCTTCTCATTTTCATTGTTTTAGTAAGCTCTCCGGCTTCAATACTGAAGTCATTGGAAAGCAGACCAACACCCATCACAGTTTCATATGGCTTAAAGCCATTATCCTTTGAGATCAGCCTTTTCTGTTCCCCCTGAAACAAGGAGATTACTTTTTCATTTTCTATCAACTCTTCAATGCTCTCATATTCAATGTTCTCTTTTTTTGCATATTCGCCCAAAGCACCAAACTCAGGAACTATCAGGGCCCCCAGCCTCGACTTGTCCTGGCCAACAACAATAACCTGATTAATGTAGGGGCTTTCTTTCAGCTTATCCTCCAAAACCAATGGCTCAATATTCTCCCCGCCAACAAGAACTATTGTGTCCTTTATCCTTCCGGAGATATTAAGGTATTTCCCATCATAGGTTTTTTTGCCCAGATCGCCTGTATTAAACCACCTTTCTTCGCCAATAATCTTAATGACTTCATCTGTTTTTTCTTGGTTTTTATAGTAGCCTTTCATTATCTGCGGCCCCCTGACCCAAATAACTCCAACCTGGCCATTTGGCACCTCTTTATTATAGTCATTCCTATCAGTAATCTTAACCTCTGTACCTTGCACAACCTTGCCTACAGTGCGTATAACATTGTTTTCCAGTGTCCTGATGCTTACAATGGGAGAGGTTTCTGTCAGCCCATAGCCCTCCAAGATATTTATTCCGATTGCATTGTAGAACTCGTCCATTGCTTCACTAAGCGCCCCTCCTGCACTAATAACAAACCTTATCTTGCCTCCAAGCATTTCCTTTATTTTTTTAAATACAAGCTTGTCTGCAATCTTATACCAGAACCCCAATTTTCTGCATGTTTTTTCTGATTCTTCTATTTCCTGCTTGGTATGGCTGGGCCCATTAAACAATGGCTCGCAGTTATTCAGTATTCTATCTGCTTTCTTGTATCTTTTGGCTATATCCATGGCTTTTTCAAACATGAACCTTTTGTATGGTTTTTCTTTTTTTATATTGCTCATTATGCCGTCATACAAGGCTTCCCATATCCTTGGAACACTGACCATTATGGTCGGCTTTTCTTCTTTAAGGTCTGGCAAAAGCCTCTGCTTAAACGGCTTGCTATATGCAGTTGATGCCCCAATGCTTATTGCACAATATTCAACTATCCTCTCAAATATATGCCATGAAGGCAGAATTGACAGAAACCTGTCATCTTTATTTACATCAAATAATTCAGGAACAAGTTTTATATTGTACATAAGACCCAGATTAGTCAGCATAACCCCTTTTGGACTTCCTGTTGTTCCAGAGGTGTATATTATTGTTACAAGATCATCTGGCTCTGCCCTTCCAGATATTTCAGAAAATGATTTGTCCCCTTTTTTTAACAGCTCCTTGCCCATATCTGTTATTTTTTTGAATGAAAACACATTATGCTTTTTATAGAACTCATCATCTAAAACAACAGCTTTTTTTAGTATGCTTTCCCTTAAATCTTCTTTATTCTGCCCATGGCCTGGCCTTTCAAAAAAACTTTCAATATTATTTTCCAAATATTCCCTTAAAAAATCCTTGGCCTCTTTTGATAAAAAGATATTTTTGTTCTTATTTTCTGTAGCTGATATAAGTTCAGAGTAGAATTTTTTGCTTATTTCTCCGGATTTTTCAAAATTAAGTGCATTTGCCCATTCAGGAGCATTTTCCTTCTTTGAGAACATATTAACCTTATCCATCAGGATTACATTTTTTATTTCAGGCAGGTCTTTCTCAACATTGTAGAAGTTAGAAAACTCATTTTCACCCTCTAATACAGCTGCCTTTGAGTCTGAATGGTTAAGCTTGAAATATATATCCTGGGGGCTAATGCCTCCTGGCTGCGGAACATCTACAGCCCTGAGCCCTATTGTTGCCAAATCAGCTATTATCCATTCAAGCCGGTTTTCAGATATTAGAGCTATATGTTCAGATTCATTTACACCAATGGTTTTTAGCCCTGTGCCAAAGCTCTCTATCCTGTTATAGAGCTCCCTGTATGATATTGATTTGAATTTTTCATCCTTTGCTTTTTTTGTTTTAAATGCAGAGCTATCAGCATATAAGCCAACAACATTTTTCAGCATCTCATTTAGTGTTTTTGGTTGTTGTTCCATTATAATTTAGTCATAATGTTAAGTTTAGCTGCTATAAATTAATTTCTATGCCAAACAAGTTAAAACTTAAAAAGAGAGAGTTTATTTATCTTCAATAAATTCCCTCATTTTATAGACAAAATCCTGCGCTTCCTTATAATAGGTGTCATAATCCCTGCCAGAGATCTCCTTTATCTCCCTGTGGTTTATCTTTTTGGACAGCAGGTAGAATTTTCTCATAGTATCTGCATACTTCTTATCAGTAAGACCCTTGTTTACCATATGTATCTGTATCATATCAGCAACATGCTCTGGGCTTGGGGGAATTTCACCAAGCTTCATAAGAGCTGCATGAGCTGCATCAATAACAGCCCAATACAAATCAATTGTGGCTTGCAATAAATGCCACTTTGAGTTGTATAATGTTGAGGGTGCTCTTGCAAAATACATCCATACGCTTTCATAGGTCGGCCTTATCCTGCCCTGCTTTAGCAAAAATTGTATTGGCTCAAAAAACCCTGTGTCAAGCAATGCAATGCCCTCCCTTAACATGTTTACTATAACAGGATCTCCTGACCTTATATATTCCCAGAAAGCAGTAAGCTTTAATGTTGTTATATGGAGCATGTTTGATGTTTCTGCAACAAGCTTTTCAACAATTAAAGTGTATGCCTCACTAAGCTCTGGAGTAAGCCTTACTGTTAAATCATCTATGACAACAAGGACATCAATATCGCCTTGGCCTGCTGTTTTTCTTGCAGAGCTTCCAAAGAGAACAGTTGCCTTTATAAAATCCTTCATCTCCTTATAAAGCTTTTTTGAGAATTCATAGGCAATGTCAAAATCATCTTTTTTATAATTAAAGGCCCCTGGATTCTGTTTCTTTAATGTAAATCTCATTATAGCACCTCTTTTTTTAAAATTAAACTCTTTATTTATTAAAGTTTTTGACTTCTATTAAATAGTTAAATATTTTTTTATTAGTTTACTCTAGCGGGACATTAGTCCATACATTATCCATAAAATCAAGTCCTGTTTTTGTTTTTGATTGCTCTATTTTTCCAAAATAATTATGCTGAATCTGGCCCCAATAAGTTAAATACATTTTATCGTGCATTTTTACTCCATAGGAACATTGCTCCAGAGAGTCCATTCATTTGAAGGGGCATATGTCCCAAAAACAAAGGATGGGGGGTAGGTCTTTCCAAAGTATGAATATTGTATATTTTGCCATTGTGCTGGTGGAAGGCCATCGCGTGCAGCGCCAATTGAATAAACTGGCAATCCCATATATTCCCATGTTTTCATGAGACCATGAAAATAAGACACATCTGTTGTTGCAGATGAGCCGCACTCAACAGTGTATGCCCCATTATAGCCGTGCTTTTTTAATATTTTAACCATATCCTTTATAGGGGCATTTCCCTGGCCAGGAGGAAGGTGCTCGTCTTGGTATCCAAAGTTATCTACCAGATGGACATTTCCAATAATCTTTGATTTTGCCAGATCCTCTGTCTGCTTAAGTATCCACTTATCAAACTCTTTGTCAGAGCCATTGAAATATTTCCTCCACAGATTCAGATGGCCAGTATCAAGCGTTGCTTTTATATGTTTTTCTGCCAACTCTTTTGCCTCTGACTCAGACCTGCCTTTAGCCGTAAGCATATCAACCATCTTTTTTCTGCTGTCTAAAATAAGTTTTTTAAGCTCCTGCGGGTGGCCGCCATAGCTTTCCGGGAAAATATTCTCCATTGTTATGAAAAGCGGCTTTTCAAGGTTTTTCTTCTCTGTTTCTTCCAAGGCACGCATTCCACTTGATGCATATCCCTCAGCGCTTCTCTCAAGGGCATATTTTTTTGCACTTATCACATTTTTTCCAAGTCTTTTCTGGTCTTCTGCCTGCTGTAATTGACCTGTTACCATCTCTTTTTCACTTTCTATCATCCTCCTTAAATCTATTAACCTGTTTGTTTTGTCTTTAAGCTGGCCTTCAATTTTCCATTTCTCATCCTTTGGTGCTGTTTCAAGTTTTTCTTTAAGGAATTTTTCTTCTTCATTTAAGTTATCTAATTCCCTAAACATTTTATCCAAATCCCTTCCATAGTACAAGGCCCATCCCCTTGCTATTTTCTCCTGTGTTTCTGTTGTTGCTCTAAGAAAAGCCTCTTCTGGTGTTACAGTATCCCTTTCTTCATCAAATTTTTTCCCTTCTCTTGCAAATTTTTCTCTTCTTTCCCTTGTCATCTCATCTGCTTCTTTTACAAAATCTTTCCAACCCTTTTCTTTAATCTCAAATGTACCTTCTTTTTCATTAAATTTTGGAACCCTATTTTCTCTTGAGACAATGTTTCCTTCATAGTCAATATATTCCTCTTTTCCATTAATCTCTTTTGTAAGCCACTCTGGCCTTGATACTGTTTCATTCTTTCTTATCTGGGTTAATACCTGGCCTGTTTTTTTGTTTACAACTCTTATTACAGCCCTTTCCGGCTCTTCTTTAAAACCAGCAAATTTCTTTCCCCCTTCTGCCCATGGCTCCTCAGAGATTGGCCTCTGAAACTCTCCTGTATGTATAACAACAGAGCCGCCAAGAGCAGTTTCTGCTGCAAACTCAATTGCCCTCTTGACCTCATCAAGAGCCATCTGCCTCTGCTCATCACTGAAATTGCCTTGTTGATCTTGACCAGCAAGCCCTGGAATACCAACTGATGCATGAGTTGTAAGGTTGATTTCATTTGCCTTGCTTAGCTCTCTCAATGCCTGCCTGTGGTATTTTCCAAACATTCCGGGTGTTTCAGCCTGCTGTGAGCCGCGGCCAGCACCCATGAACTGTATTTCCAGGCTGCTTGCCCCTGCCCTTATCTTGCTTGCAATTTCAGGTATGTTCCTGGCGCCAATGCCCATTGCCATAGCTATTCCCACATCTTTAATGCCAAGAGTTTTTTCTTCTTTTTTTCCATAATCCATGTACGGCCTGTCCATTGGGCTGTTGTATCCGTAAATCATTTTTACCTTAACTTGTATTTATCTTGTATAGTTTTGTATAAACTTAAATATTTTTCTTGCTATGCTAAGCTGGTCAGATATTTCCTCATCCATTCTTCCATAAGTGCCTCTTCTAATCTCTTCTTGTCTTTCCCTTGCAACAGAGTCTGCAGCATAAGCCATTCTCATTTGCTCTCCTGTAACTCTGCTTGTTTCTCTAACCTGATGGTATATGTTTTCAAGCTCTTGCACAACATTTTCTGTTGGCTCTCTTCTTAATTCATTAGCCAAGAGCTGGTACTGCCTATGCGCCTCTAATTCCTCTTCTGTTACCTTTGGCTTTTCCTGCTCAACTGTTTCCTCTAAAGGAATTTCAGCTGCTTCTTCTTCAATATGCCTTGCTCTTAAATCCTTGTATCTTTTTGCTGCAAAGACCTCTTTTTCCTCTGGTGCAAACAGGCTTTCTATATCAACTGCCTTGATTTGGGGAATTGGCAGACCCCTTAGCTCTTCTTTAATATTAATCTCTCTGATAGATTCATTAATGATTTTTTCTGCTTCATCAATCTCTTTTTTGTTTTTTTCTTCAATACTCCTTAATTTTTTAATCCTTTCCTCTGGAGATAGTTTTTTTATCTCTTTTAGGTTTGTGGCCATATTAATTACCATGCCATCATTCCATGACCTTTTCTGAAGTTCTTATAAATCAGCCACATGGTTGCAGTTGCTTCACCGCCTGCTGCACCAATCTCATTACTCTTTTGAAGTTTAGATAGTTGTGGTTTTTCAGATGCAATTCCCTTTGTTCCTGTAAATGCCGTGCCTATCTCTTTGAACCCCCTGAACACTGATGTAAAGGGTTCAAATATGGACTCTTGTTTTGGCTTTTCTTCTTTTTTATCAATCTCTTCTCCAGCTTCTTTTAGATAGTTCTCAAACTCCTCTCCAAGAGCTTCCATTGCTGCTGAGATTGAGGGGTCAACCACTCCGAGAAGCTCCATGTCCTCCTTATCCCTGTATTTTTTGTAATTTTCAATCTCTTTTTCACTCCAGGCATATGACCTCATTTTTATATCAACTTTTCCTATATGGATTGGCCCTCTTTGGTAACCCTCGCTTACAAATTTCATATCTGGCTTTGTGCCATAATCAAAATTTATTAAAATGCATGACTTATACACTTTGTTTTTTGTTTTTCCGGTTGTTGCATCAAATGGAAATTTTTTTGCAAGAATCTCAATCTCAATCATCGAGCCCTCAAAGGCTCCGATGAGATCAACGCTTTCCATTTTTCTTTCAGATGAGCGCAGCATGTTAATATATTTCAGATATGGCTTTACCCAGCTCATGTACATCTTTATTACATCATAGTGCTGCCTTAGAAACTTCAGCGTGAATTTTCTCCTTGTTTTCAGCTCTTTGTAAGTGTGCTCTTTCCATTCCAAAAAAGCCCTTAGCTTTCTTTTTAAAACCTCTCTCACCTTTCTGTTGAATTCAAGCTTGTCAACAACACTATCAACATCTTTGCTTGTTGCTGGATGTGTGCTGAAGAATAAATCAGGCAGAACTGTGAACTCTAGCTCCCTGGCCATTCCATAAACAGAGGCAGGGCTTTTGGCGCCGCCCTCAACCATATCAATCCATATGCCTTTTAATGTTATCTCGGCACTTTCCTTGCTCTTGCTGGCCTCATCATAGCTGTCCTTGTAATAATCAAGCCTTTCATCAAGAATTCTCAGTTCCCTTACAAGCTGAAAAAGTTCCTTGACCATCTTGCCTATTGTTGCAAGAAACTGGGAAACCTTATCCTGGTAAATGCCTGTGCGCTGCGTTGCAACACCAAAGAAGGCAGAATGCTGTGATGCTGCAAATACATCCATTAACTTCTCAATATCCCTGTAACCAAGGTCTGTTTTCAGGATATTAAGTATCCAGAAATATGTTTCTTCAATAGACTGGTTTGGTGTTTCAAGCTTTAGCCAATACCTTTTAAGTGGTTCTGGATATCCTGTTTGAAGGTCTTTCTGGAGATGGGCGTCTTCGCATATCTCTTCCTTAAAACCAAAATCCTCTAGATTTGCCAAAACATCACCTCTTATTATTTTAAATAGCTTTTTTATTTATAATTCTTTCGGATTATTTTCCAGTTATAATCTCAACTACATCCCCATTTTTCAGCATATGCCCCTTTCCAATTGCTATTTTGCTCTTTAAATCAATTGCTTTTATAAAATTGTTTCCAAAATCTGTGTGAAGCATATATGCAAAATCAAGCGCAGTTGTTTTTTTAGGGATAAGAAAACAATCAGGCAAAACATTTCCATCTGAATCAGCAAGCCTTGCCCCTGCTGGAAATACTGCTATATACTCCAATAAGTCAAAAACAGCAGCATCAATTACCTGCTGAACGCCTGTGCTTTGAAAAACATCAAGGACATTTTTCTTTATAAAGTCAAGGGCATTTTTCTGTTTTTCATTTAGCCCACCCAGGTTTAGTATCTTAAAATTGTTGTTGCCTGGAATGTATTCAATCAAACCATTTTTTGATGCCTCTTTTAATGCAAGCTCTGACTCTGAGCTGCATCCAATAATTGTATGACCAGGAAACTCTTTTTTTATTTTTGCCAAGTTTTCCTCAGCAGTTGAAACATCAATTTTATTTGCAGCAATAATTATTTTTTTTGTTTTTTTCCTCAGCTCTATTGCTATCTTCTTTAAGTCATCTTCAACCCATGACAGGATATTGCTCCTGTCCAAATCAAGATTGCTTAATACCTCTTCAACAATCTCTTCATCCAGTTTAAGGCCGCTGAGATGCTTTGCAATATCCTTTACAATCCTTTCCTCATGATTTTTTTCCTGCTGTACAGCTCGGGCAAATCTCTCCCATCCTTTTTTTATTAATCTCAGATACCACATATCAAGCTCGATTTCAAGAAACTTTATGTCATCACAGGGATCATACGAGCCAGGATCTACAGGCTCTCCAAGCTCATTTGTGCCTCCAGATATGTCCACAATATGTATTAAAACATCTGCCTGCCTTAGGTCATCAAGAAACTGGTTCCCCATGCCCTTTCCCTTATAAGCTCCTGGAACAAGCCCAGCAACATCAATCAGGTTAACAGGAACAAACCTTATATGGTTTATGCAGTATCCCTCTCTTGGATTGCATTTTACATTAAAGAATTTATCAGCGCATTCTATCCTTACATAGCCAATGCCATGGTTTGGCTTGATTGTCACAAATGGATAGTTGTCTATCTCTATATTTGCCAAGGTAAGGGCCTTAAAAAAAGTGCTCTTGCCAACATTTGCCTTTCCAACAATGCCAACCAGCATATTATTCTAAACTCTGTTCTATTAATATAAATAAGTTTCTAAAACCAAAAAATCAAAAGATTTATTAATATTCAATAAAGACTAAAACATGTTTAAAATGACCCAAAATAAATTTAAAATTGCAAAGGGAGTAAGGGACTGGTATGGCCAGGACGCCATACTAAGGAATGAGGTAAAAGATACCATCAAAAGAGTTTTTGAGAGGTACGGCTATAATCCTATTGAAACCCCTGTGATTGAAAGGGCTGAGACAATAAAGTTCAAGGGCGGCCAGGAAATCCAGGAGGAGATATTTAGTCTTAAGGACCAGGGCAGGAGAGAGCTTGCACTAAGGTTTGACCAGACCCTGCCTTTGGCAAGGTTTGTTGCTTCAAACAAAAATATTAAATTTCCTTTCAAAAGGTATGTAATTGGAGAGGTTTTTAGGGATGGGCCAACACAGCCAGAGCAAGGCCGTTATAGGGTATTTACACAGTGCGATGCTGATATTTTGGGAGTGAAGGAAATTGCTGCCGAGGCAGAGCTGCTTTCCCTTGCAGCTGATGTGTTTAAAGAGCTGGGATTAGGAAATATTATAATAAAGATTAGCAACCGAAAGCTACTTGATGGAATATTGGAATGCGTTGGCATCCCAGACAACAAAAAGTTTAAAACAATAATAGCCCTTGATAAAAAGGACAAGATTGGAAATTTGGGCGTTAAGAAAGAACTGCTCTGTTTTTTATCAAAAGAAACTGTAAACAAGTTGATTAAACTTACCCAGACTAGGAAAACAAGTAAGCAGACATACCAAAAATTAGTTAAAGTGGTTTCTTCAACCAATGGAAAACAAGGCCTTGATGAGATTAAACAGCTTTTGGAATATTCAGAAAGCCTTGGTTTGGATTTTGTTGAGTTTGATCCAAGCCTTGCCAGAGGTTTAGATTATTACACAGGAACAACTATTGAGGTGTATCTTAAAGATAAATCAATTGTCAAATCAGCAGTTCTTGCAGGTGGCAGGTTTGATAATTTAGTTGGTGATTTTATTGGCAGCAAAAAAAAGATTTATGCAGTTGGATTTTCTTTTGGACTTGAAAGGCTTGCAATGATTTTAAAAAATTATAAAAAAAACCTTAAACCATCGACAACAGAGCTGTATTTAATACCCATTAATACCCTAAAGGAGTGTTTGAAAATTGCTCATTCTTTAAGAAAACAGGGACTAAATACAGATATTGACTTCAAGGCAAGAAAAATAGGCCAGGCAATAAGCTATGCAGACTCATTAGGCATTCCTTATGCTGGCATTATTGGAGAGGATGAGTTAAAGGAAGATTTAATCGCAATAAAAAACCTTAAAACAAGAGAGCAGAAAAAAGTTAAAATTAAGGATGTATATAACTATCTTAAGAAAAATAGCAGTTGAAATCCTGTAGTTGTTTTCGAAAGTTTTATAAACAATTCTTGCAATATTTCTTTTATGACTCTTTTAGCAGCAAAGTTCAGGGTAAAGCATAAGGGAATTTTTGACATTAAAGGGTTATATGAGTATCTGCATCTGTGGATAGTTGAAGAGGGCTATGGCAGTGCAAGCGACCCAAAATTTCCCGAGACATTTCATGGCCAGAAAATAAATCCTGATGGAAACAAGGAGCTATGGATCTGGTGGAGATGCGAAAAAATCCCAAACAACAGCTCTTATTACAAATATGAGTTGGATATTGACTGGCATGGAGTGCCGCCATTTAAGGATACAGAGATTGTTTACAAAGGCAAAAAATTGAAGCTGGTTTTGTGTGACCTTGAAATACAGATTTATGCAAGAGTAGTCTCTGACTACAAGGGAACATGGAGAAAGCACTGGCTTCTAAAGCATTTTAATGATTTTTACTGGAAGGTTATTATGAAGCCAAATTTTGAAAAGCACAAGCTTGAACTTTACAGGGATGCTTACAGGCTTCAGGAAACCATCAAGGAATATTGGAAGCTTACTCGGGGACTTGAAGAGCCAAAGCATGAGGCCGGGTTTTGGCCATCAGAGGGAATTGGAGAGTAATTCGAAAGCTTTATATATAAAACTATCAATTTTCTGTTTATGCCAGAATATGCGCTTCCAACTGAAATTGTTAAGTTTAAGGGAATCTTTGATATGGACCTTCTTTATAGAAGCATGAGGGACTGGCTTGTAAGGAGGGAGTATTATTTTGAAGAACCAACTTATAAAAATAAGCCCAATCCTTTGGGCGGAGTGGAAGATGAGATAACATGGGACTGCTGGAGAAAGGAAACAGATTATCTTAAATTCTGGATAACCATTGATTTTCATACATGGGAAATGAAAGCCATTGAGGTCATTGAAAAGGGCAAAAAGAAAAAGATGAACCAGGGGAGACTAACAATATACTTTAATGCAAGAGTTGAGACAGACTACCAGCATCGCTGGGATAAAACTCCTTTTTTGATATGGCTAAATAATATTTATGAAAGGTATATTATTAAGCCAGAAATAGATAATATATACACTGATAAACTATATTATTATGTGCTGAAGCTTCAGAACCTTGCAAAGGAATGCTTTAAAATGGAAGCAAAGGGCTCAGAATATGGGGATGTGTGGTAAAAATGGCTGAAAGGGAAAAAATCATCGATGAATTAAGGCTTAGCTATGAAGGCCTTTTTGATGTGAATGAGCTTTATTTAGCAATAGATAAATGGTTCAGGGACAAGGGCTATGATAAGAGGGAGCTGAAAAATATAGAGTATGTAAAGCCAGAGGGAAAATTCATCGAACTCCGGATAATGCCATGGAAAAAAATTACAGACTATGCAAAGATTGAGATAAAAATAAGAATGCAGATGTCAGATATAAAAGAGGTTGAGGTTGAGAAAGACAATCACAAGATTAAGCTAAACCAGGGCAAGATACAGATGGTTTTTGACGGATTCCTTACAACAGACTATGAGAATAAATGGGAGGGCAAGCCAACTTATGTTTTTTTAAGGACACTATTTGACAAATTTATCTACAAGGGATATACTGCAAAATTTCAAAGCCAGGTTGCAGAAGATGTTAACCACATCCATACAACAATAAAGTCATTCTTAAACCTTTACAGGTTTTAATAAATGAAAGCAAGCTTTAAGTGCATTAACTGCGGGAAATGCTGCAGTGCATTCTATGCCCAGATAAACCTGACTATTGGCGACTTAATAAGGATTTCTGGTTTTTTGGAAAAGCCAGCTGGTTATGCTCTTAAAAATTTTGTTGGCATAAATCCATTTGGTGATCCAGCAAATCCAACAAAATTCAGCTATGAGCTTGGAATTAATATGCCATGCTTGCTGCGTAAAAATCAAAGATGCTCTGTCTATGAGGCAAGACCCCTGAACTGCCGGTTATTCCCATACTGGATTTTAGTGCAGGCCTTTGTTTTCAACAAAAAAGAGATGATTGACAAATCATACAAATGCATGAAAAACCTTGAATTAACTGGAGACAATCTAAAAAAATACTCTGACTATACTAAAATAATAGGAAACATACTTATGCAAGAGGCCTCTCTGACAGACAACATAGTTTACAAATTAGACATTAAGCATTCAGTTGACATTTCAAAAAACAAAGGTTATAATAAAATACTAACTAAATACAAAAACAGAAAAACAAAGCAAGTCTTAAAACAGCTTGAGACAGAGAAAATAAAACTTGCAAAAAAAATAGTTGGAAAGCTTAAAAATTCAGACATAAGGATAATTGAAGATGAGGCCAAGAGGCCATTTTTACTGAAAATAGTTGAAAACAACACTAAAAGACTAAAAGAAGCTGAGAATATTCTGGTTTAACTATCCATAAGTGATTAAAAATAGAAAGATTTATAAAAATGACTTATATATGCAATTAACATTAAAGCATAAAGAACTAGCAAAAATGGATGAAAACCAAAAGTAGCTTAGCCCTTGTATAAAACCACAACAAAGCCAACCAAA
>CAYOHL010000013.1:0-17735 GCA_964403775.1 uncultured Methanosarcinales archaeon | reverse complement strand
TTGCGCTAATCAAGGAAGGAATAATAAAAAAGAGAGAGATTATTGATATGTATACCTACATCTCATCCTTGGAAGACTCATTGCAGCAGATATTTACATTATTTACAAGAGGCAGAACCAATCATTTTACAAAAGACGTTGATCCTGTGAATGCAGAACTGATTTTTATTAGTATTATACAATCATTAGAAAAGCTTCTTGAATTAATCAATACCTCAGAAAATCAGAAGATTGAGTGGAGAAGAGAGGTCACAATAAGTTTGATAAAGAACAGCACTAAACAAAGCAGTCTGCTCTTTGAAAATATTGGGACAATTAAAAATTTATCTAACCAAACTGTAAAGAACCTAAAATCACAGCTAGATGTTGTTGTTCAAGATATAAATAAAATAATAGAACCTGAAAAAGAAAAGAAACAAGATGAATCTGCTAAAGAGAATATATAGTATATTGCTCAAGAAATATGGCTTCCAGGGCTGGTGGCCTTTGTTAGGTTGCAAAGGCACAAATCCAACAAAAACAGGTTCAGTAAAAGGTTATCACCCAAAAGATTACTCTTATCCAAAAAATGACAATCAGAGATTTGAGGTCTGCATTGGCGCAATTTTGACCCAGAACACAAGCTGGCCACAGGTTGAGAAAGCTTTGCTCAATCTAAAGGGATTAAAAGCATTAACACCATGGGCAATTAAAAAACTTAATCTAGAAAAAATAAAGCAAGCCATTAAGCCGGCTGGCTATTTTAACCAGAAAGCAAGGAAAATAAAAGAGTTTACTGATTTCTATTTAAGCCTTAAAAATAGAATTCCAGCAAGAGATGAACTGCTTAATGTGTGGGGCATTGGCCCTGAAACAGCTGACTCAATGTTGCTTTATGCATTCAATATTCCAGAATTTGTAGTTGATGCATACACAAGAAGGGTTTTTTCAAAGCTTGGCTTTATAAGAAAAGATGCATCATATGAGGAAATTAAAAAATTGTTTGAAAAAAACCTTCCAAGGGATTCTAGGTTATATCAGGAGTACCATGCCTTAATAGTTGAGCATGCAAAAAAGCATTACAGCAAAAAACCTTATGGGAAAAAAGATTTGCTCTTAAACATAGTAAAAACAAAAAGCTTTAAATAAAGGGTGGCCTTAAAAAATAAAAAGAGGCAAAATGGATTTAAATTCAATAATAACCATAATCATTTTGATTGTGATTGCAATAATAATATTCAGGATTGTAAAAACAATTCTCAAGGCAGTCCTTACTGTACTTGTCCTTGGTTTCTTGTTAACTGCTTTTTTCGGATTCCTTACATACAAAGATGCAGTTTGGCTGAAGGATAATCTTGAAGGCCAGCCAAAGCTTATGCTTCTGCAGGACAATAAAAAGATTGTTGCCGGCTTTGTTGCAACAGATTTTGGGGAGGAAGCAGAACTCTTGACAATAAGCCAGGTTGCAGAACATCAGAACAGCTTCAAAAAACAGGATTATAAAAAAATGCTTAATAATAACCAGAGGATGTTTATAATTGACATAAATGCGTTTGATTCAGTTGACGAAAAGGTTAATTTTAATGGAAAGGACCTTTCAAAAAAATTTCTTTATTCTGTGCTGAAATCCGATAATCCAATCAATTTATACAAGATTGAAACAGGAACAGACCCTGCCCTTAACGGCATTAGCGACCCAGTTGAGTTTAAGTCAGATGTTTTTGCTGCTTTATTCAGCGAAGCAATTGAAAAAAAAGGCACACTCTTCATATTTAATGAGTACAAGAAAAAAAATATTATAGTCTATCCTAAAACAGCTGTATTCAAGTTTATTGGGATAATCCCCACAGCTTTTATCAAAAATATGTTTGAGGAGGCAAAGGATAGCGCCATCAATAAGATTAATCAAACAATAAGGGGTGATTAACATAGGTTTTTTTGACAGGTTCCAATTCGGCAAAAAAAAGGTTTCTGAAGACAGGGATCCTCTCATAAAAGATGATACAGGATTAAATGGAGATATTGATTTTGAGAGGGCAGGACTGCCATCCAGTGATATGATCAAGCCAGGATATGGAATGCCTGAATTTGAACAAACAGATTTTGGTGTGCAACAGCCGTCAAGCATAGAATCCTTCAGGCAGAGCAAGCAGACAGATACAGCAAGCAAGGAATTGGAGCTTATATCATCAAAGCTGGATACAATAAAGCTAATCCTGAATGACCTTGACAGAAGGATTGCCAATCTTGAAAAAATTGCAAAAGAGTAGTTTTATGAGAAAGAATATTCCTAAAAAAAGCGGATTTACTTTTTTTTTAATTTCTTTATGTGTGGTTTTATCAGACCAGCTAGTCAAGTTTCTTGTCAGAAACAGCATGAATATTGGAGACTCAATACCTGTAATAAAAAATATTTTTCACATAACCTATGCAACTAATTTTGGTGCTGGCTTTGGAATAATGCAGGGCAAAAACAGCTTATTGATATGGTTTGCAATAATTGTTATCGGCATAATCCTGTTTTATTATGACAGGATTCAGGAAAAAAAATCATTGCAGATATTTGCAGGCCTCATTCTTGGCGGAACCTTATCCAACCTGATTGACAGGTTATTATTTGGCTTTGTAATAGACTTTCTTGATTTTAGGATTTGGCCTGTCTTCAACATAGGGGACTCCTGTGTGTGCATAGGAGTAATATTCCTAATTATTTATTTTATTAAAAAAGAAAAATCATAAAAATTTTATTTAACGCACTTGCATGGCTTAAGCCCTTCTTCCTCAGCCTCTTCTCTGTTTTTAAACCACACTTTTCTTTTTGGCAGAATCTTCCTTGCCCACCTGCACTTGGGATTATGATAGTTAATGCCTTTTCTGCTTGCAACATATTTTTTTAGTGGTTTTATCTCTGTTTCTTTCTTTTCTGGTTTTTTAACCTCTGTTTCAACAAATGTTTTTGATGGTTTTACTTCTTCAACAACAATGTCAGGAGTCCTTTCTTTAAGGTATTCCTCTGCCCTGGTAAGTTCCCCAGCCTCACGCATTATTTCTTTTTCATATGCTGGTTTTGCCCTTTTTTTCCCTTTGATGTTTTCTATTGAGAGAATAAATCCTATAATGGTTGCCAGGATAAGCAAAACAAACAATGCTTGGTTTTGCGAGTAAAAGTAAAGGAAGGTTATATTAATGAAATATGCTGCAAAGAACAATAAAGATGTAATCCATACCTCTTCCCTGTCATGGTAAAGGCTGTACACAATAACAACTGCTGATGCAAGGAACAAGAACAGAACTAATAGTTCAGATATAAAAAAAGGCTTTATACTAAAAATTATATTGGTAAGACCTATAAGATTTATAAAAAATATGATGATTATTATAAAATGTTTTGGGTTCATAATGGTTAAATAACACTGCTCATATATAAAGTTTTTTATTCTGGAGTGGTAATCAGAACTCTTCAAAGGAATCTAGCTCCTTTAAATAACCCTTTCTTCGAAGCCAGCTTACCTGAACAGGCTTGTATTTGTAGATTATGTCCCCTTTTTCATCGCCGCCAAATTCCCATGGCTCAACAATAACTAAATCACCTTGCCTTACCCATAGCCTCCTCTTCAGCCTTCCTGGAATCCTGCAAATACGGCTCTTATTATCAAGGCACCTTACCTTTGTCCTGCTTGCACCCAGCCTTTGCTCTAAGATGCCGAATGTTTGCTTGCCCCTGGGCAGTTTTATCCTCATAATCTGCAGGTTTATTTCTTCCTGTTTTGCGGCTTCTTCTTTTTTTCTGCTCATAAAACAGAAAAGAATGAGCTTTTTATATAAATCTTTTGGTAGGAGTTTTTATTCTAAAAATTAGTCCATAGTCTAAAGTAAAAATCAAAAACCGCAAGATTTAAATATATCCTCTCTTTTACACTAGTTAAGTCATTCTATAAAAGAATATTTCTGGAAGGTGCTAATCCTATGGAAAATGAAAATATTATAAAAACCGGAACTACAACAGTAGGCATTATGTGCAAAGATGGTGTTGTCCTTGCAGCAGACAAGAGGGCAACTGCTGGAAACTTTATCAGTGATAAAAAAGCACAGAAGATATATAAGATAAATGATAGCATGGCCTTGACAACAGCTGGCGTTGTCTCAGATGTCCAGCTGCTTGTAAAGCTGATTAAGGCAGAGCTTAGCCTAAAGGCTGTAAGAACAGAAAGAAAACCAAATGTTAGGGAATCTGTTAACCTGCTTTCAGGGCTTGTTTATTCCAACATAAGGAAGATGTCAATGATTCCAGGAATATCTCATTTTTTGTTTGCAGGGGTTGATAATGAGGGTTTTCATTTATATGATATCTATGCTGACGGCTCTCTTACTAAACATGATAGCTATATATCCTCTGGGTCAGGATCTGTGATAGCATATGGTGTTCTTGAAACATTGTACAAGAAAGAGATTAAGATTGATGAGGGAGTAAAGTTGGCTATCAAGTGTATTAATGCTGCTCTCCAGAGGGATTCTGCAACAGGCAGCGGCATTGATGTTGTGACAGTAACAAAAGAAGGTATTAAAACAGTTCTTGAAAAAGAAATTAAACAGGATTTACAGTAATTTTTCTTAAATTATAAAAGGTGCATTTAATGGATAATTTAATAATAAAAGAAATTCTAAGTCAGCTGCCAGAGGAAAAGATAAGTGATGCCTGCTTTGAGGGGGCAAATATAGTTCTTTATACAAAGGACAAAGACTTTTTCCTGGATAACAATGGGCTTATAAGAAAGATAGTTGACAATATAAAGAAAAGGGTTGAGCTAAGGCCAGACCCTGCAATAACCCTTGATGTAGAAGATGCTGAAAAAATCATAAAAGAAGATATTCCTGAAGAGGCTGGCGTTGATAAGATAATATTTGATCCTCAGCGTTCAAGGGTTATAATAGAGGCAGAAAAACCAGGCCTTGCAATTGGAAAGCAGGGCGATATTTTAAGAGGCATAAGGAAAAAAACATTATGGGTGCCATTAATAAGGAGAAAGCCTGCAATAAGATCACAGCTTATTGAAAATATAAGGGCTGTCTTATACCAGAATTCAGATTACAGAAGAAAATTTCTTGATAAAATAGGCCATAGGATCTATGATGGCTGGATGAGGGAAAAAAAGAACGAATGGATTAGAGTAAGCTATTTAGGTGGTGCAAGAGAAGTGGGAAGGTCATGCCTTTTTCTGCAGACACCAGAGTCAAGAATACTGCTTGACTGCGGTGTTAACATAGCCAGTGATAAAGATGCTTATCCATATCTAGAGTCTCCTGAGTTTAATATAAATGACCTTGATGCTGTTGTTTTAACACACTCTCATCTTGACCACTGCGGCTTTATCCCTTATTTGTTTAAATACGGGTATAAAGGGCCTGTTTACTGCACAGCCCCAACAAGGGACGTGTCTGCCCTGCTCTTATTGGATTATGTTAAAATAATGAGGTCAAATGCAAAAGAGCCGATATTTACAGTAGATGATATTAAAGAGATGGTAAAGCATACAATCTGCCTTGACTATAATGAGGTAAGTGACATAACGCCAGATGTCAGGATAACACTCTATAATGCAGGGCACATCTTGGGTTCTTCTATGGTGCATTTACATGTAGGCAATGGGTTGCATAACCTTCTTTATACAGGTGATATGAAGTTCGGAAAAACAAGATTACTGGATCCAGCAGTCACAAGTTTTCCAAGGCTTGAAACCCTGATGATAGAAAGCACTTATGGTGGCCGTGAGAATATACTCCAGTCAAGAAAAGAGTGTGAAAATGAGTTTGCAGATATAATTAAGAGAACTATTGAAAGGAAAGGAAAGGTCCTTGTTCCTGTACTTGGCTCTGGAAGAGCACAAGAGGTCCTGCTTATAATAGAGGATTTAATAAGAAACAACAAGCTTGATAAAATACCTGTTTTTATAGACGGGATGGTCTGGGATGTCACTGCTATCCACACAGCATACCCTGAGTTCCTGAACAATAATATAAGGAAGCTTATTTTCCACAAAGACCAGAATCCTTTTTTAGCAGACATATTCAAAAGGGTTGGCTCCCAGAAAGAGAGAACACAGGTTCTGGAGGAAACAGGCTCATGCGTTATTCTCGCAACCTCTGGAATGCTTGTTGGCGGCCCCTCTGTTCAATACCTAAAAGAGCTTGCTGATAATCCTAAAAATTCCCTTGTCTTTGTTTGTTACCAGGGTGAGGGCTCTCTTGGCAGAAGAATCCAAAGGGGGGAAAAAGAGATGTCAATAGATTCAAACAAGGAAATAACCCAGATAAAAATGGAAGTCTATACTATTGAGGGATTTACAGGCCACAGCGGAAGAAAGCAGTTGCTTAATTTTGTTTATAAGTGTGACCCAAAGCCAAAAAAGGTTATTGTAAACCATGGCGAAAGCTCAAGATGCCTTGACCTTGCAAGTTCCTTGCATAAGCTTAACAGGGTAGAAACAGCTGCCCCAAGGGATTTAGAGGCCCTAAGAATTAAATAATAATTTAGTAATTACTTGTTAGTAACTAAACAGAAAGATTTATATAGTTCTTTTGTTTTAAGGCAATCATGGAATATAAAAAATTTCAATCTTTGTATGAAACCATAAAAGAAATAGGAAAATCATTTTGCTATAATTTTATTTCTGGAGACCCATATGCAGGGGATGGATTTTCATCAGAGAAAAATGTAATAGGGAAATGGAGTGGAAGAGATTTTTATAAAAAAGAGCAAAAAACCAATTCGCAAAGTTCTTCTAACCATATATTAGTAAAACCTGATCCTGCCTTAGTAAGTTATCTTGAAAAGGGTCTCAAAAGTCCAAAAAAGCGATGAAAATTACTTTAAAGCTCAGTCTACTGAATGGGCTTAGAGATTATACTATATTAATACTCTTTTGTAATACCAGCATCAGAATTGAGAACTTTTTTAATTTGTTTACTACTTCTCAATAATTAAAATAGAAAGATTTATATATAAGTGTTGCTACTTGATAGTTAGATTGGGGTTTTATGATAAACAAAAAACAGACTGTCAGTGTATTGCTCGCATTCATGCTTGGCCTAATACTTAATGATGCATACAGCGAGCTAAGTTCTTTAGAAAGGCCTTTATCATTATTCCAGGAGGGAGTAGAAAAAGATTCCCCATATGACTGGATTAAGGAAGACCAGATAAATGTGTATAATGATAGGGTTATTATTAACATAAAAGATGCTGAGTGGGCTTCATTCACAGATACAAACTCAATGGATCCAGTACTTGATGAAACAGCCAATGCAATACAAATCATTCCAAAATCTAGTGACGATATACATGTTGGAGACATAATCTCATATGATTCAGAATATGCTGATGGAACAATAATTCACAGGGTAATAAAAATAAGCAGCGATGAAGAAGGATGGTACTGCATTGCTAAGGGCGACAATAATCAGGGCCCTGACCCTGGCAAAATAAGGTTTAAACAAATTAAGAGGGTTCTTGTAGCTATTGTTTATTAAAATGATTAAAAAAATTTCTTATCTAATAATTGCAATCATGATTGTACTGCTTACTTTAGTTGGTGCATTGATGTAATTCAAAAGCTTTTTATAAAACAAAAATTACTTTTGTTTTATGGAGCAAAGGGAGCTAGAGGACTGGAAAAAAGCATGCAAGATGGCTGCGCAGGCACTTGAATACGGAAGAAGCCTGATAAAAAAAGGAAACAATCTTCTTGATGTTGCTAAAAAAACCGATGAAAAAATCATCAGCTTAGGAGGAGGAATTGCTTTTCCCTCTCAGATATCAATGAACCAGATAGCTGCACATTTCTGCCCTACAAAAACCAATAACCCTGTTCTTGATAACCAGGTTGTAAAGCTTGATGTTGGCGTCCATGTTAATGGCTACATTGGGGATAATGCATGCACTGTTGACCTTTCTGGTCAGAATTCAGGACTTGTAAAGGCATCAAGAGATGCATTGAATAACGCTATAAAAATCATAAAGCCAGGAACAACTCTTGCAGAGATAGGTAAAACAATACAGGAAACAATGATGGGCTTTGGTTTTTCCCCTGTAAGGAATTTAAGCGGCCATGGCCTTGGGAAATATGATGTCCATACAAAGCCGACAATCCCGAACTATGACAATGGTGATGAAACAAAGCTTGAAAAGGGGCAGATATTTGCAATAGAGCCCTTTGCAACAAATGGCCACGGAGTTGTTGTTGAAACATCTAATCCAACTGTTTTTTCCCTTGTTCAAAAAAAACCAGTAAGGGATATGACAACAAGGCATGTTCTTAAAGAGATAGAAAATTATAAAGAACTTCCCTTTGCAAAATGGTGGCTTGAGGAAAAATTTCCTGCATTCAGACTGAATCTTGCATTAAAGCAGTTAGAGAATTTGGGAATAATCAAAGGATACCCTCCATTAGCAGACAGGGAGAACGGCCTTGTCAGCCAGGCCGAGCACACAATCCTCATCGATGAAAAAGCTGTTGTATTAACTAAGTTATAATCAGCTTTTTTTAATATTTAAGGGCGGCTTTCTAAGTTCTCTCAACCATAGTAGCCCTATCCTTATAATCTCCTTGTTAAAGGAGTCAGAAATCTTATAGGTTTTTTTGTAAAGGTCATAGTAGATTAAGCCCATGCTTTTCATTGGTGTTAAAATCCTATCATAGAACTGCCTTTTGTTGTATGAAAGCTTTACTCTCTTGCCCTTGTATGGCGGCTCGTCAATCTCTGTAATCAGGTTGCCCTCATGAAGCTTTGTGGCAAACAAAGACATCTCTGACTTGCCTATCTCACCATCATTCTCTTTCATGTGTTGTATCAATAGCTCAGCAACTATCTTCTGCTGCTTTGTTGCAAAGATTATATCAAATATACTATCAGATAAATTAAATCTGTCAAATAATATTACTATTTTAACACCCCTAATGGTTTAATAATTTATACTAATATATAAATGTTGCTTTTTGTATAATTATCTTTAGAAACCCAAATTAAATTGGTTTTTTCATAGCTCTCGACTGATTTAATATACAAAAACGAAATATTTATATATAAGATGTGTTTAAAATATATCAATATACAATTTTGGACATCAAAAAGGAGGGAAAAATGGATTTTATCGTCGAGAATGCATTAAAGAATTCTGAAGAGAACAAGATTGAATCAATGGTAGGGCAAGCAAACATCAAAGTTTTTGGTGCTGGCGGAGCAGGCAACAACATGGTTTCATGGCTCTATAAAAAGGGAATTAAGGGAGCTGAGATAATAGCTGCCAATACTGACCAGCAGCATCTTGATATTTCAGAATCAGACAGAAAAATATTGCTGGGTAGAAATATTACTAGGGGCCTTGGATGTGGCGGATTCCCAAAAAAAGGCGCAGAGGCTGCCAATGAATCCATTAATGAGATAAAGGAATCTCTTAAGGAAGTGGATATGATATTTATCTGTGCTGGCATGGGCGGAGGAACTGGAACAGGAGGTGCACCAATTATTGCAAAGGTTGCAAAAGAATTGGGCGCCATTGTAATTGGAACAGTTACAATGCCATTCAACATAGAAAGAGCAAGGGTTGACAAGGCAGAATTTGGGCTGCAACAACTAAGGCAAAACGCTGATACCGTCATAGTAATTGATAACAATCGATTAGTTAACATTGCAGGCAATCTTCCAGTACAGCAGGCATTTGCAGTTGCAAATGAACTAATAGCAACAATGATAAAAGGGATTGTCGAAACAATAGCTATTCCCTCCTTGGTTAATCTTGATTATGCTGATGTAAAAGCAATAATGAACAATGGTGGTGTTGCAGCAATAGGTGTTGGGGCATCTGACACTGCAAACAGGGTTGAGGAAGCAGTAAGAGGGGCTCTTGCAAATCCATTATTAGACATAAGTTATGAGGGTGCAACAGGGGCATTAATACACATTTCAGGAGGGTCTGACTTAACCTTAGATGAGGTAAGCAGGGTTGGAGAGCTTGTAACAGAATCAATGGACCAGGATGCAAATGTAATCTGGGGAGCAAGGGTTGATGATAACATGAAAGGAAAGCTTACTGTCATGACAATCATGACAGGAGTGCATTCTCCGTGGATTGTTGGAAAAGAGAATAACAAGCCTGTAAGCACTTCAAGAAGATTTAGTGATGACTTAGGCATTGATGTTCTTAGTTAAATTTATTTTTTTAATATTTTTTATTCTATTTATCAATATAATTTTAAATGATTATCCATATTTTTTCATAAAACTTATATATAAGGCATAAATTCTATGTGTTAATAATTACAAAAAGGTTTAGGAGGGATATAAAATGGTTGATTTCAAAATTGTTATTTCAGATCCAAGAACCGGGAAAACATCCCAGAAAGAGGTTAAGGATGATGATGCAAGAAAATTTATGGGACTGAAGATAGGCGATAAACTGAAAGGAGATTTTCTGGGCATTGGAGATGCAGAAATTGAGGTAACAGGTGGTTCTGATTATTGTGGTTTTCCAATGAGGAAAGATGTCTTGGGTGTAGGAAGAAAGAGAATTTTAGCCGTAAGCGGTGTGGGCATAAGAAAAAGGGAAAAAGGAATTAAAAAAAGAAAAACTGTCTGTGGGAATACAATACATGCCAAAATATCACAAATAAATGTCAAGGTATTGGGTGGCAAACCAACTGAGGTAAAGGAAGAGGGGAAAAAAGAAAAGCATAAAGCAAAAGAAAAATCTGCTAAAGCCAAACTAGAAAAGAAAGCTGAAAAAGAGGTTAAGGAAGAAAAACCGAAAGAGAAAACACCATCTGCTGCTGAACTGGCAGAGAAAAAAGCCAAGAAAGAAAATGCAAAAAAAATCTAAACCAAAGAAAGTCAAAACCAAAAAAAATGGCTCTAAAAAAGCTGTTAAGGAACCTTTAAAAAAGCCTAAAGAAACCAAGGAACCTAAAGAGACTGTCCAGCCAGAGATAAACATTGGCCTTGTTGGGCATGTTGACCATGGAAAAACAACTCTTGTTAAGGCATTATCTGGCAAATGGACTGACACTCATTCTGAAGAGCTTAAAAGAGGCATTACAATACGGCTTGGTTATGCAGATGCTGTCTTCAGGAAATGCCCTAAGTGTAATGAGCCAGAGTGCTTTTGTGTTAATGATAAATGCCCCAGGTGCAAAACACAGACAAAGCCATTAAGGAAGGTATCTTTTGTTGATGCTCCTGGACATGAGAGCCTTATGGCAACAATGCTCTCGGGGTCCACTATAATAGATTATGCTTTGTTGCTTATAGCTGCAAATGAGGAATGCCCTCAGCCGCAAACAAGAGAGCATTTAATGGCTCTTGAAATATCAGGGATAAAGAAAATAATAATTGTACAGAACAAGATAGATGTTGTCTCAGACGAGCAGGCAATTAAAAATTACAACCAGATAAAGGAATTCATCAAAGAAACACAATATAAGGATTCTAGGGTTATTCCCATATCAGCACAGCACAGCACAAATATTGACAATTTAATAAGCGCCATGATAGAATATTTTGAGGTTCCAAAAAGGGATACATCAAAAGAGCCTATGATGTTTGTTGCAAGGTCATTTGATATAAACCAGCCTGGCTCTGACCCGCTAAAAATAAAAGGTGGGGTTTTAGGCGGAGCATTAAAGCAGGGAAAGCTTATGATTAATGAGGAGATAGAGATAAGGCCAGGAAGAAGTGTTGAGAAAGGCGGAAAAACATTATGGGAACCAATAACCACAAAGATTGTTGGTTTAATGACCGGCGGATGCTCTGTAAAAGAGATTTTACCAGGAGGATCAATAGGTGTTATGACCTTGCTGGACCCGGCTATTGTAAAGTCAGACAGTTTAACCGGGGCGGTTGTTGGAAAAAAAGATATGCTGCCAAAGGTCTGGTATAAGATCATAGTTGAAACTCATCTCCTTGAAAGGGTTGTTGGACTCAAAGAGGATATTGCTGTAAAGCCAATAAAACTAAATGAGGTTCTTATGTTAAATGTTAACTCTGCAGCCACAGTTGGCTTTGTTACAGAACTTAAAAAGGGTGCTGTCAGCTGCAGCCTGAAGATTCCGGTTTGTGCAGAGCAGGGCTCGAGGATTTCTGTATCAAGAAGAATAGGCACAAGATGGCGCCTAATAGGCTATGGGATTATTAAGGAATAAAATACCTTAGTCAGACAATCCTATAAATATAAACATAAGGCCTATAAGGATAATGACAAGACCAAAAGCTCCTTTTATTAAGGTTAATAGGTCAGGCAGCCATTTTCCCCATGTAACATAAGTACATATTCCAGCTATTATTAGTAGCAGTCCCAATATAACCCTAAACCATTTCTTTAACGATTCCCTTGTTCTCTCCTTCATTTTTCCACCTCAACTATTAAGTTAAGGTAGGGTAGTCCTTTATGTATTTAAAATTTTTGTTTTCGATGGATTTAAATATTAATTATGCAAATTTATAGGGTATGGCAAAAACAAAAAGCCCTGAAACAGGCCCTGGGAGAACAATTTTTCTGTTGTTTGTTATCTTCTTTGCAATCCTTTATTTTGTGTTTCAGCCAGATGATTTTTCATCAGCTTTAATACCCTTCATAATAAGCCTGTCGCTTGCCTATTTTTTTGGCATGTGGTTATTCAGCCAGGAAACTTAAAAACATATAAAGAAAGCGCATAAAACAAAAATTATTTAAACAATTGCTACATAAGAATAGTCATGGAAGAAAAATTTTCTAATGAAGGTGATTATCAAATAGAAGAAGGTTATTTTAAGATTGTTGAAGCGGCATATGACCTTCTTGAAAATGTTAAATCTTTCGTACTTGAAGATGTTATTGAAGAATCTCCCACTTATGAGGAGAGGAATGAAATTATTCATGAATTATCAGATATACTAACAAGGCACTCAAAAATTGAAAAACACAAAATAGAAAATTTTGGGTTTACTAAAGCAAATCTAAGACCAATACCACCAACATCAATAAAAGATGATATTTCTATGGCAGAGAATATTAAAAGCCCGGAACAAAAAATCAGGCTGTATGAGCATGCAGCAGAGAGTGCATTAATAAATGCAGGATTGTTTGGAAATAGGGCGTATATTAATTTTGGCAAGAAAAAATACTTGGAAGCATCTGAAATTTGGAAAAGCCTTGGTTACCCTGCTGAGTCATATATTGACAGAAACTTATCTAAAAAATTTGAGTATTATGCACTCATCCTAAACTGCGTAAAAGCTAATCATATTATTACGCAGGGCGAGGATATGATTGATAGTACGATGGTTAAAATAATTAAAGATTTGGAGAATTATATGCTCTCTCAAAGTCGGGATAAGACAAGGATTTCATCTGAAGAACCATATTTGCAGCAGCTGAAAAAAGAGGAATCAAAAAAACTTTTAAATGTCCTTCATCAAGGGTTAGAAAAAAAAATAAGTTTGTTTGAAGAGAAACTAATGAGCTATTTTGATGCATTAAGAGATGCTTATGTAAGCAAAGATGGTAAATTTGTTGATTTCTGCGTAGGCGAGATAAAAAGAGAGGTAGTTAATGAATTAGGGAAAAGCTCATTTTCTATTTTCGGCTGGCCAAAAGAGCAAACAAAAGACAACATAGCAAGATGGATTAATGCATACACAGGTATAAAAAAACTGATTAAAGAATATATACCAAATAGCAGCCCAGATAATTAAAATCAACCTTCAGTAAACAAAAGGTGTTTTTCTTTTCCGCTTAACTCCTGCATTATTCTTTTTATTACTACCTTTTTTGGATCAGGCATTAAATGCACTCTTTTCTTCATATCCGCAAAGCTCTCGAAGGGCTTTATCTTTCTCTCTTCAAGTATTTCCCACATTCTTTTCTTGCCCATCCCCGGCAATAATTCTATGGAGTGCATTCTTGTGCTTAATGGCTGTGCATTATTAAAAAAATCAACAAACCGCTGCTCATTTTTTTCAACAATCTCCTTTACTATAAAGTCCAGCTCTGCCTTTGCAGTTGTTGTTAGTCTTGAAAAAGGCAGTTTTCCATTGATATGATGCACCTTGTCCCTTTTATCTTGTCCGATATAAACCTCTTCATGTGGCTGCAGGAACACATCTTTTTTTGGAACAAGCTCCAATAAAACAAAACGCTTTTTGCCTATGGCCTGGGCTATTGCAGTCTTCTGGTGGCTCGGCCTTGTGTCAAATGGATAGCCATTTGGCAAAAAGTCAAGTATAGTTACATATTCTTCCCTCTCATACGTTTCCATCTTAACCACAAATTGTTTTTTCTTGTTTATAAACTTTTGTTTTTTAGACTAGTTGTTGTAGTTCAGAAAAACAAAAAAGATTACTTCTTTTTTTCAGCAAAATCCTTAACAACATCAACAATTTTTTTCATGTTATCATTGTTGACTGTTATTGTATAGCCCTGCAGAATTATCTTTAGGTCATCAACTGTTTTTGGCAGTATGTCAGCTATTTTTGTTATGTGTATGTCCTTAAGCCTTGGAATATTGAGTTTTTCTAATTTTTTGACTAGTTCCTCTTCCTCTGTCTTGCTTAAGTCCACAAACTGGTTTACATAGTCTTCTGTTTTGCCAACCCTGAAGTTTGGCTCTTTGTCACGCTTCTTTATTTTGTCAATCTCCTGCTTCAGCTCTGTTACAGTAATTGGTTTTTCAGATATTATTTCTGGTTTTACCATTTTCATACCTTAATCTTTTTAAGATGAATTGGGTGGATTAATAAATTTTTTTCTTTTTTGCCATCCCTAATCAGTACCTTGTAGCAGCTTCCTATCTTTTTCTTTATTATGCCTGTCTTGCTATGAAATTTTGGAAAATACGTTCCCTTATGCACAGCTGGCTCTGCACTCAAAACTACTTTATCTCCCTTTTCAAAGCTTTGAAAAAACTTTTTGACGCTTATCTTACCCCTGCTTCTTCTTGGCTTTGACAATTTGTGCCTTGTTTTTCTCCTGAAGCCGCCTGTCCTTTGAACCATTTTAAACCCTAAAAAGGAAATTTCACTATTATAAAAAGCTTTTGATTTAAGATTTTTTCATGTAAAGCCAGAATTTAGAAATGTTTTTATATATAATAAAGAATATTTGGATTAATGAAACAAAAAAGAGTTGTGGTAACGAGTTTTATTCTTATCATAGTCGGCCTATTTTTTATCTTAAATTTTGAAGGAAATATAACAGGAGCTACGATAGGAATATCAAATGCTATTGATCCAAGCTCAAACTTAATTTTCGGATTCTTTTTGATATGGATTGCTGGAATAATGCTGGTTGGTGGCTCAGACATAAGCCTAGAGGAAAGGGTTAAAAAGGAACACAATAAAAAGGATTCTGAAGAACTTAAGGTAAATGATTTGGTAGCAATAAGGGTTACAAAAAAGGATTATCTTAACAACCAAGGAAATATTTTTTATGCTAGTCCTGGAAGACCAACAATCCATTTTACACTTAACCATATGGTCATCCCAGTTAATGCAGGAATAGCCAACTGGAAGGATGCCAATGTTGCTATCATATCACCACTAAAAGACCTAATAAAAAACAACAATAGCAACTTTTATGGAGGTTATACAAAAGATGTTTTTTGCGTAGGTTATGCAAGATTACCTAATTGTGTGATTGTAAAAAGAAAAGGGGAAAATGACAAACAATTTAGAGAAAAAATTAACAAAAAAATAAAAGGGATGGGTTTTGAGCTTTTCCCAGAAAGACATGATGATTTTCATGAAAAACAATTTAAAGACTTTTTAGGAAGGTTAAAAAAGAAAGGAGTTGGGACATATTTCAATCTTTCTCATGATGAATCAATTTTTGATGAAGTTGAAACCAGGATGGGAAATTTGCTCAAAGATGAAATAAGAACCTATAAGAAAGGAAAACAAATAGAAGCATTTGACCCTCACAAAGAGATAGCAAAATACAGTTGTAGGAGATACATGCTTGAAACAGTAGAAAAATTAGGGCTTTATGATACAATAAAAACTAAAAAAAATGGTACTTTAATTTTTCCCACAATAGATGAATTTTACAAAAAAGTAAAAGAAAACCTAGGAAACAAAAAATTTGGCAGATATGAATCATGGGTTGAAAAAAATCTATTGGGTAAGGATAAATTAAACATAGGAAGTGGAAAAAATGTAAATTTTGATTTCTACAGAACAATGTTTAGGGATACCTTAGAATCAGAGATAGAGTGGTTTGAGAAGGAAACAGAAGAAAAGCTTGATAAAGAGCTTAAAAAAGATGTAAATTATGTAAAATCAGTTGATGACGGGAGAATCAGGAGGTCTAATTATGTTGAAATTGAAAATTGTGAGAAAAAGCTAGAAGAACTAAAGAATTGTATTACAAGATTTTCAGGACCAATTAATGCATGGAGGGCTCATTGGCGTGAAAAAGAAAAAGAGGCTCCTCAAGATTATAAAAATTAACAGAAAGATTTAAATAATCTGGAGTTAAAAATAGTATAAAATGCTTTTAAACAAAAAAAGAGGTTTATTAGTTTTATATTCTTTTTTCCTAGCCTTATTAATACCAATTGTCAGTGCACAGTGGGAAGGGGTTTACAGCATGTTCAGCTTTCTTTTTGGAGCAGGGGAAAATGTTGCATTTATGTTCTTAAAGGCAGGTGTCTGGATTATATTATTTGCAATAATTTTTGGGGCATCAACCAAAATGTTTTCTGGGAATAAAGGGATATCTACAATATTCTCAATTGTTTTTTCATTGATTGCAGTAAGGTTTATACCCAATGAGTATATTTATTACATTGGCTCTGCCTATGGTGTTTTAGGAATTGTATTGCTTATATTAGCAATAATAGGAGGCACACTGCTTATACTCAACAGTTATTTTCCCATAAAACAGCACAAGGCCTTTGGAGTTGTATGGGCATTGTTTTATTTTTTTATTGCTTGGATTTTTCACCAGCTAACAGACATAATAACAGGGATATACCAACTAGATGAATTACTGCCTGTTATAGGCCCATGGGGCAAATGGATATGCATTATTCTAGGTATTGCCTGTCTGTTAAGATCATTTTCTGGCACAAGCCAGTATGCAAGAACTACCCAACCACGATATGAACCACAATACCAAGGCGGAGGTGGAGATGGAGGAGGAGACCGTGATAGAGAACCTCAACAACCAACTTACATAGGAGTTTCAGCTAATGCAAATGCAAACCAACAACAAAGTCAATCACAAAGACAAAGTCAATCACAACCGAGACCTCACCCTCATCCAGTACCTCCACGTAAACCGCGACAAGAGGCACTTTTTGAGGTGTATTCAGGCAATATAAGGATAGTAAATCAAAACAAAACTATTAAAAATAGTGATTTAATGAATAATGACACAACATATGTCAGGGTTAGGAATGGTGGAGGAGGCACACTATATTGGAGAGCAAATTCTAGTAAAGCACTTGAAGTAAGTCCAAACGCAGGTTCATTAAAGGGGGGTCAAAGCATTAATTTAAAACTAAAATTAACTAAAAATAGGGACCAAATAAAAGGTAATTTACTTGGAGTTACAATAATTGGTAAAGGTGGACCTACAAATGCAACTGGCAACTGGGCAGGTATGTTACGTCATTCTCACAAAAACACAATAGTTTGTCAAATAAAATAAAAATAAAAAACAAAGGTGATAAAAAATGATAATAATGATTGTAATAATTGGTTTGTTAACATTGCTTGCAGGAATACTT